>NZ_SCNZ01000045.1:0-71159 GCF_005502655.1 Burkholderia sp. 4NA327C6
AGAATGTGTATAAGAGACAGGACATATGCGTCTTCCGCCTTGCCGCCGATCGCGATTGCGCCGCTCTCGGCCAGGTTGCGCACGATCTGCAGGATGCGGCGCTGCTGCGTCTCGACGTCGGACACGCGTACCGGGCCGCGCGCGTCGAGATCCTCGGCGAGCAGTTCGGCCGCGCGCTGCGACATGTTCGCGAGGAATTTCTGGCGCAATGCCGGCGGCGCCCCCTTCAGCGCGATGATCAGCGTTTCCGACTCGACTTCCTTGAGCACCATCTGGATTGCGCGATCCTCGAGGTCGAGCAGGTTCTCGAACACGAACATCTGGTCGATGATCTTCTGCGCAAGTTCGGCGTCGTACTGGCGCACGCTTTCGAGCACGCCTTCCTCATGCACGCTCGTCATGAAGTTCAGGATCTCGGCCGCGGTGCGGATGCCGCCCATCGGGCTGCGCTTCAGGTTGTCGCTGCCGGACAGCAGGCCCGTCAGCACGTCGTCGAGCTCGCGCAGCGCGGCCGGCTGGATGCCGTCGAGCGTCGCGATCCGCAGGATCACGTCGTTGCGCAGCCGCTCGGTGAAGCACGACGCGATTTCCGACGCCTGGTCGCGGTCGAGGTGCACGAGGATCGTCGCGATGATCTGCGGATGCTCGTTCTTGATCAGTTCGGCCACGGCGGCCGAATCCATCCATTTGAGGCCCTCGATGCCGCTCGTGTCGCTGCCCTGCAGGATGCGGTCGATCAGCACGCCGGCCTTGTCCTCGCCGAGCGCCTTGGTCAGCACCGAGCGGATGTAGTCGCTCGAATCGAGCGACAGCGCGGTGTGCTGCTCCGCTTCCTTCGCGAATTCGTGCAGCACGCCCTCGACCTGCTCGCGCGTGACGTTCTTCAGCGCGGCCATCGCGGCGCCGATTTTCTGGACCTCGCGCGGCGCGAGGAACTTGAATACCTGCGCGGCCTCTTCCTCGCCGATCGACATCAGCAGGAGCGCGCTCTTGGTCAAGCCTTCAGCGTTCATCGGACACCCAGTTCTTCACGACGGTGGCGACGATCTTCGGATCCTGGCGGGCGATCGTGCGCGCATAGTCGAGGTTGCGTTCGTAACGGTTCTTCTCGCTCTCGAACCCGAGCAGCAGCGCGTCGGGTTCCTCGGCCTTCTCCGGCGCCGGCAGGCCGTCGAGCGCGACCGGATCTTCCGGCGCGGCGAGCGCCGGCGCGGCCGGCTCGGGCGGCGGGAACGCGCGGCGCATCGCCGGGCGCACGAACATGAAGTAGAGCGCCGCCGCGGCTGCCGCGATGCCGAGCCACTTCGCCGCTTCCTTCGCCATCGCGATCATGTCCGGCTGGCGCCACCACGGCAGGTCGGCGTACGGATCGCTCGCGGTCGAGAACGCGCTGTTCACGACGTTCACCGAGTCGCCGCGCTTCTCGTCGTAGCCCATCGCATCCTTCACGAGCTGTTCGACCTGCGCGAGCTTCGCGGGCGGCAGCGGCTGCATCGTCACGTGGCCCTTCGCGTCGGCGACCGGCTGGTAGTTGACGACGACCGCGACCGACAGCCGCTTCACGCTGCCCATCGGCTGTTCGAGATGGCGGATCGTCTTGTCGACTTCGTAGTTGGTCGTCTGGTCCTTGCGGTCGCTCACCGGCGTCGTCTGCGGCGCGTTCGCGCCGTTGCCGGCGACGATCGGCGCGGAAGCCGGCTGCGGCGGCGTGTTCGACAGCGCGCCCGGCACGCCCGACGCGCCGCCCTGCGCGAGTTCGGTCGCGCTGCTGGTCTGCTGGCTGCGGATCGTGGCCTGTTGCGGCGAGCCGTTCGGGCCGTAGCTTTCCGACGTCTGCTCGACCTTCGAGAAATCGAGGTCGGCGCTGACCTGCGAGCGCGCGTTGCCGGCGCCGAAGATCGGCGCGAGGATCGCGTCGATGCGCTTCTGCGTGTTGTGCTCGACCTGCTGCACGTACTTGAGCTGGCTCGCGTCGAGGCCGGATGCCGATGCGGTCTGGGTCAGCAGGTTGCCGTCCTGGTCGACGATCGTCACGTTCTTCGCGGGCATGTCGGGCACGCCGGACGACACCATCCGCGTGATTGCCTGGACCTGGCCTTCGTCTAGCACGCGGCCCGGGTAGAGGTCGACGAACACCGACGCGCTCGGCGCTTCCTTGTCGCGCACGAACACCGACGGCTTCGGGATCGCGAGATGCACGCGCGCGCCGCGCACGGCGTTGATCGATTCGATGGTGCGCTGCAGCTCGCCTTCGAGCGCGCGCTGGTAGTTGATCTGCTCGGCGAACTGGCTGATGCCGAATTTCTGGTTGTCCATCAGCTCGAAGCCGACCGAGCCGCCCTTCGGCAGCCCCATCGCGGCGAGCTTCAGGCGCGTTTCATGCACCTGGTTCGACGGCACGAGGATCGCGCCGCCGGCATCGGCGAACTTGTAGGGAACGTTTGCCTGCTGGAGCGCGGCAATGATCGCACCGCCGTCGCGATCCGACAGGTTGCTGTACAGCACGCGGTAGTCGGGCGCGCGGCTCCACAGCACGAGCGCGGTGATGACGGCGATCGCGAATGCAACGGCGATCAGGAACGGCAGCTTCGGGTTGCCCTTCATCCGCGAGATGCCGGGGATGCGTTCCGCGAAGCCGCCAAGCCCGAAGTCCGCGCCTGCGCCACCCGCGCCCGGCAACGCGGCGGCCGCGGCGGCGCCGGGCACCGGGCTGGCGAGGCCCGCGCGGGCGTCTGGGTTGATCAGCGAGTTGGCCTGCGAATCCATGCGTCGAGTTTCTCCGGAGCGGGACGACTGAGCTCGCTCGGACGAGCGGGCGGACAATGACACGATGCGATTATCGTGACCCGGGCCGCACTCCGATCGACCGAAAAGAGCGGGGTTTCCCCCGTACTTTCGCGGCTTTGACGCGCGGCGCGCTGCTATCCTTTTTCGGAATCCGGCATGGTGCGCGTGGTGCGGCACCGGCGGATCTCCCGGTGCGTCCGGGTCTCTCTCTCAGGTTTGGGGACAGCATGACTGCGAACGTCAGCGGAATCGGTTCGGTGTTGCAACAGATGCAGTCGATGGCCGCGCAGGCATCAGGCGGCGTCGCGAGCCCGACGGCGGCCCTGGCCGGCTCGGGCGCGGCGACGGCCAGCACGTTTGCCAGCGCGATGAAGGCGTCGCTCGACAAGATCAGCGGCGACCAGCAGCACGCGCTCGGCGAGGCGCAGGCGTTCGAGGTCGGCGCGCCGAACGTGTCGCTGAACGACGTGATGGTCGACATGCAGAAAGCCAACATCGGCTTCCAGTTCGGGCTCCAGGTCCGCAACAAGCTAGTGAGCGCTTACAACGAAGTCATGCAGATGGCGGTTTGACAAGGCGGCTATTCGGGGAAAGCGATCAGTGGGCGCCCATCCGGCCTGGTCCGCGGGCCGGCCTTGCTGCGCCAGGCGGCACGCGCCGCTTGCCTAAAGCTTTCCAAATCCCTTCCGATAACTCCGGTGAAGGCCGCGTCGTGCGATGCACGGCGGCGGCTCCCGTATAGCCAGGACATAACAAGGAGAAGCGCATGTTTTCCCCAGGACACGCTGGAGCCAGTGCATACGCGCGTGTCGGCGTCGAGACCGGGGTGATGGGCGCTTCCCCGCACCGGTTGATCGCGATGCTGTACCAGGGCGCGCGGCAGGCGGTTGCGCTGGCGCGCATGCATCTGCAGCAAGGCAGTGTGCCCGCGCGCGGCGAAGCGATCGGCAAGGCGATCCGGATCGTCGACAGCGGGCTGAAGGCGTCGCTGAACCTCGATGCGGGCGGCGAGATCGCGGCGCGGCTGGATGCGCTGTATGCGTATATCGGCCGGCGTCTGCTCGAAGCCAATGCGCAGGCGAGCGACGCCATGCTGATCGAGGTCGACAGGCTGCTCGCGACGCTCGAGGAAGCATGGACGGGCATCGGCCCGGAAGTCGCGCGGATGGCGGCGCAACAGGCAGTGGAAGCATCGAGATGAATCGCAAGGCCGAATACTTCGAACGTTACGAGGCGCTCGCCGCCGTGTCGGGCCGGATGCTGGGCGCCGCCCGCAGCGCCGACTGGAGCGCGTTGCCGGGGTTGCAGGCCGAATTCATGCAGTTGGTCGACGGGCTGAAGGAAGCCGATCCGGGCGTCGTGCTCGACGAGTCGGATCTCGGCCGCAAGCTCGACCTGATCCGCCGCATCCTGGCCGACGACGCCGCGATTCGCGATCTCGCGAGCCCGGACGTCGCGCGGCTGTCCGCGCTGTTCGAGGCGCGGCGCTCGACCAAGGTATTGACCGATCTCTACCGCGCGCGCGGGTAGGGCCCGTTTCCGGGGAAACGGGCGCGGGGGCGCACGGGCCCGCTGTGGCAGGCGCGCAGTTCCCGCGGACGGCACCGGCGTGCCGTTCCCGGATTCGCAACGATGTGGCTGAGATGAGCAGGCTCCGATCATGACCGGTATCGACTCCGTTGCGGCCGCACTGCTGGCGAGCCGCCTCGACAGCCTGCTGACCGGCACCGTGTCGGCGCCCGCCGGCGGCGGCGCGACTTCGCAGGTCGGCACGCAGGGCGCCGGCGCGTCGTCCACGCCTTCGGCCGGCAGCCCGCCCGCCGCACCACCCGCTTCGGCCCAGACGGCCCTGTCCGATGTCGGGCGCGTGCTCGACGCGATCTCGCGTGCCGGCGGTGACTCGACGCCGGCCATTGCCGGGCGTGCACCGCTGCTGGCCGATCCCACCGTGCTGCTGACCGACACGGCTGCGCCGGCCCGCGTGCCAGCCGCCGCCGATCCGGCTGCGTCTTCCACGCCCGCTTCAGCCGCTGCGTCGTCGGCTGCGTCTGCCACGCCGGCTTCATCTGCTGCGACGTCGCGCGCGGCGCTCGCGCAAGCCGTGAGCGAAAGCGGCCTTTTCTACGAATCCCATCTCGCACAGTGGCTGGCCGGCCAGCGTCCGCTCGCTGCGCTGATGCGCGAGCCGCAGGCGCGCCTCGCGGCCGCGCCCGCGCCGGCCGATCCGGAGGCCGCGGAGCACGGCTCGACCGACCTGCTCGACGAGCTGCTCGCGCAGCGCCCGCCATTGCCCGCGACCGCGCGCGCAACCGCGCAGCCGGGCGCGCCGGCCCAGGGCGGCGCGCCGGCTCGCGATCCCGCGCAGGCGTTGCCGGCAGGCGCGCGGCAAGGGGCGTCGCTGCCGCACGATACGGCCGATCTGCTCGGCGACCGGCCCGACCCGCGCTGGACGCCCACGCGGGCCGAGCTGGCCACCGCGTCGTCCGATTCGCAGGCGCAGACGCTTGCGACCGTGCATCCGGCCGCCGTGCCGCTCGTCAGGCAGCAACTCGACGCGCTCGCGACCGACCAGTTCCGCTGGGCGGGCGAGGCGTGGCCCGGCGCGCGGCTCGACTGGACGATCGAGCCCGACGATCCGGGCAACCGTGCGCCGCGCGGCGACGGCGACACGGGTGACGGCATCGCCTGGCGCACGCGCCTCACGCTGACGTTGCCGTCGCTCGGCACGGTCGACGCGGAGCTGGTGCTGAACGGCACGCAGCTCGTCGCGCGGCTGCGTGCGAACCAGACGGGTGCCGACCGCCTCACGCGGCACGAGGCCGCGCTGCGGCAGCGGCTCGAAGTGTCGGGGCTCAAGGTGGGGGGGCTGTCGATCCGTGCGGTCGACCAAGGCCCGGACGGCTTCGACCTGTTTGCGGCCCAGGCGGCGGCCGCCGCGTATGCGCGGGGTTCGGCGTCGGCCTCGGCCAGCGGCCCGGCGACGCGTGCGCCGGATACCGACGACGAGACGCTGCCATGAGCATGACGTCCCGCAAGCGCGCGGCCGCGCTCGTCTACGATCCGAAGGGCGGCGATGCCGCGCCGCGCGTGGTCGCGAAGGGCTACGGCGCGCTCGCCGAGATGATCGTCGCGCGCGCGCACGACGCCGGGCTGTACGTGCATACGGCGCCGGAGATGGTGTCGCTGCTGATGCAGGTCGATCTCGACGACCGGATTCCGCCGCAGCTCTACCAGGCAGTCGCGGATCTGCTCGCGTGGCTGTACTCGCTCGACCGTACCGAACCCGCGGCGGACGACGCCGCATCCCGCTTTCCGTTGCCGCCGCTGCGCTGAACGGCTCGACGTCGCGCGATTTCTGACGAAATGCCGTCTTGACCTTGCAAGGTCATTCTGCCGGTATTTTTCGCCTATCGATCGGCATCGTGCCGTAACGCTCGCGCTTCGTCCGCCTTTCCTCGCTCGACGGGCTTGCCGCTGCGTATCCCGGCGGATTGAGCCGGCAATAGATTTGTGTAATGATATCCATTCTCATTTTCATGCTGCCCGGGCGGCGCGCACGCTTTGCGCGCCGCCCGTTGCTTTGAACGAATGGAATCTCTCGCGTGAACGCGCCCGAAACGATCAATCCGCCCAAGACGGGAGCTTCCCGCGCGGGCGTCACCGTGCTGCACCCGGCGGCCCGCCCGCTGAGCGACGACGAACTGGCCGCGCGCCGCCAGCGTTCGCGCCGCGCGACCTTCATCAAGTGGCTGCGCAAGGTGCATGGCTGGGTCGGGCTGTGGGGCGCGGTGCTCGGGCTGCTGTTCGGCGTGACGGGCGTGCTGCTCAACCACCGCGCGCCGCCGCTGAAGATTTCGACCGGCGAGCCGCAGGTCGAGGAGATGCAGATCGCGCTGCCCGATCCGGCGCCGAAGACGCCCGCCGCGATGACGAAGTGGCTGCAGCACGAACTGCATTTCGACGGCAAGCCGGGCCGCGTGCGCAAGGAGCCCGCGCAGCCCGTCGCGTGGGGCGACAAGCGCGTGATGCAGCCGGAGCACTGGCAGATGGGCCTGTTCGGCCCGCACCAGAACGTGCAGGCCGAATACTGGGTCGGCAACGGCTACGTCGCGGTGAAGCGCACGGGCAACACGTTCCTGACGACGCTGAACAACCTGCATCGCGGCGTCGGGATGAATCTCGGCTGGGTGCTGCTGATGGACACGATCGCGGGCTCGCTGATCCTGCTGTCGCTGACCGGCGTGCTGCTGTGGACCGAGCTGAACAAGCGCCGCACGGTCGGCGTCGTGCTGGTGGTCGGTTCGGTCGCCGCGGCGCTGGCCGCCGGCCTCGCCTGACCGGCGGCACGCGCCGGCCGGGCGCGTGCGCTTTCGTCGGTTTCGTCCGCTTCGCCCGTCGCGGGCGCGTGCCCGGCGCGACCGCGCGCCGGAGACGCCAGCGATCAGAGGCCGCAGGCCGCGCCGCTGTTCGCGGCGATCTCGCGCGCGGCCTTCGCGCCCTCGACCTGCAGGATCGTCGGCAGCGACACGTTGTTCTTCGCGGCGGTGATCTCGGCGAGAATCGAGATCGCGATTTCCGGCGGGGTCCGGCTGCCGATGTAGATGCCGGCCGGCCCGTGCAGCCGGGCCAGTTCCGCTTCGTTCAGGTCGAATTCGCGCAGCCGCTCGCGCCGTGCCGCGTTGTTGCGCCGCGAGCCGAGCGCGCCCACGTAGAACGCAGGCGTCTTCAGCGCCTCCATCAGAGCGAGATCGTCGAGCTTCGGGTCGTGCGTGAGCGCGATCACCGCCGAACGCGCATCGAGGTTCATGTCGAGCACCGTATCGTCGGGCATCGTGTGCACGACGCGCGTGCCCGGCACGTCCCATGCATCCGTGTATTCCTCGCGCGGATCGCACACCGTCACCTGGTAGTCGAGCCCGACCGCGATCTGGCACAGATAGCGCGACAACTGGCCGGCGCCGATCACGAGCATCCGGTAGCGCGGCCCGTGGATCGTCACGAGCCGCTCGCCGTCGAACGCGAGCCCGTCGGCTGCCTGCGCCGGCGACAGCGATGCGCGGCCGGTCGCGAGCGTCATCGTGCGCGTGACGAGGCGGCCGGCTTCGACTTCCGCGCACAGCGCGGCAATCCCGCTGTCGCGCGTGAGCGGCTCGAGCACGAGCTGGATCGTGCCGCCGCACGGCAGCCCGAAGCGGTGCGCTTCCTCGGCCGTCACGCCGTACTTGAGCGCTTCCGGGCGCGCGTCGGCCGCGATCCCGCTCGCGTGCACGCGGGCGATCAGGTCGTCCTCGATACACCCGCCGGACACGGAGCCGACCACGAGCCCGTCCTCGCGCACCGCGAGCATCGCGCCTTCGGGGCGCGGCGACGAGCCCCACGTCTTCACGACCGTCACGAGCAGCACGCGGCGCCCTTCTTCGAGCCAGCGCGCGCTGGATTTCAATACATCGAGATCGACGCTTTCCATCATCTTCTTCCTGTTGCCGGGCGACATCGCCGATGCGGGCCGCCGTTCGATGGCGCGATTATGAACCGGGCGCGGCAAGCGTGCAGGCAAGGGGGAGTGTGCAAGATGGGGAAGGGATAGGCGGGGCGGCGAGGAAGGCGGGCAGGGCGGCCCGGGAGGGGCCGCCGGCAGGTCGCCGGGCGGAGGCATCCGCCCGGCCGGTCGCTCCGTCAGAGCGAGCCCAGGTACTGCGTCAGGTTGCGGATGTTGTTGTCATACGCGTTCGGCGAGCCGAGCTCGACGCCGCCGCTGCGCACGTAGTACTCGAACGGCACGGAGCGGGCCGGTGCCCGGCCCCGCGGGTGCGTACCGTGCCGCGAGCGGCACGGCGGCGCTCAGTGCGCGTCGTGGTGACCGTGCGCGAGCTTCGAGTGGTGGCGCGAGTACAGGAAGTAGATCACGAGGCCGATCACGAGCCAGATGCCGAACGCGGCCCACGTGACGGGCTGCAGGTTCAGCATCAGGAACAGGCACGACGCGACCGCGAGGATCGGCACCACCGGCACGCCGGGGCAGCGGAACGCACGCGGCAAGTCGGGGTGCGTGCGGCGCAGCACGAGCACGGCGATCGACACCATCGAGAACGCGGCGAGCGTGCCGATGTTGATCAGCTCGGCGAGCACGTTGAGCGGCACGAGCGCGGCGATCAGCCCGAAGAACAGGCCGACGAGCCAGGTCGTCAGGAACGGCGTCGCGTAGCGAGGATGCACGCGCGACAGCGCCGCCGGCAGCAGCCCGTCGCGCGACATCGCGAAGATCACGCGCGTCTGGCCGTAGCTCATCACGAGGATCACGGTCAGCATGCCGAGCACGGCGCCGAGATCGATGAAGCCCGCCACCCACGTTTCGCCGGCCTTCTGCAGCGCGTACGAGATCGGGTGCGAGATGTTCGCGTACTGGGCCGACGGCACGATGCCGGTCGCGACCGCGGCGACCGTCACGTACAGCACCGCGCACACTGCGAGCGACGCGATGATGCCGATCGGCAGGTCGCGCTTCGGGTTTTTCACCTCCTCGGCCGCCGACGACACCGCGTCGAAGCCGATGAACGCGAAGAACATCACGGCCGCCGCGCCGAACACGCCGTTCCAGCCGTGCGGCATGAACGGCTTCCAGTTCGCGGGCGTCACGTGGAACACGCCGACCGCGATCACGAGCAGCACGACCGACACCTTGATGAACACCATGATGTTGTTGATGCGGGTCGACTCGCGGATGCCGATCGACAGCAGCGTCGTGATCACGATCATCACGAGGAACGCGGGCAGGTTGAACCACGTCACGACGCCCGGCACCGCACCGGGCGCGGCCGTCAGCACGGTGGGCAGCGTGAGCCCGAAGCCCTGCAGCAGCGACTGCAGGTAGCCCGACCAGCCGACCGACACGGCCGACGATGCGAGACCGTATTCGAGCATCAGGTCCCAGCCGATGATCCACGCGACGAGCTCGCCGAGGGTGGCGTACGAGTACGTGTAGATCGAGCCGGCGACGGGGATCGTCGACGCGAACTCCGCGTACGACAGCGCGGCGAGGCCGCACGCGATCGCGGCGATCACGAACGACAGCATCAGCGCGGGGCCGGCCTGCACGGCGCCGGTACCGGTCAGCACGAAGATGCCGGTGCCGATGATCGCGCCGATGCCGAGGAAGGTGAGGTCGATCGCGCCGAGCGCTTTCTTGAGCCCGGCGGCATGCGCGCCGGCGATCATGCGATCGACGTTTTTCTTGCGGAAGAGAGACATTGCGGAGGAATCGCCAGCGCGCGCGGGCGCGATAGCGCTGACTGAGTGAAAACCCGCAATTTTAGCCGATTTGACGCACAAGCCCCGCTGCAGTGCGTCGATAAATCGTCCGATAAAACAAGCGCTTGCGCTTCAGGCGGGCGGCAGCGGGCAGCGGCGCGGCATGCGCCGCGTCGCTGGATAGGGAGAACCGGATGGATCGGGGAAATCAGGCGCCGGCCGTGGGCGCCATGTCGACGAGCCGGTTGCTCATCACGTAGAACGTGAGCTCCGCGTTGTTCGACAGCCGCATCTTCTCGAGCAGACGCGACCGGTACACGCTCACCGTCTTCACGGACAGCGACAGCGTGTTCGCGATGTCGGTGAGCCGCTTGCCCGACGCGAGCATGCAGAGCGTCTGGTATTCGCGATCGGACAGCTTCTCGTGCGGCAGCGGCTCGTTCTCGAACGACACGTATTCGGCGAGCGCCTCGGCCATCGCGGGGCTCACGTACTTGCGGCCGGCCGCGACCTGCTGGATCGCGCCGATCATCTGCGCGGCGTTGACCGTCTTCGACAGGTAGCCGGCGGCGCCGGCCTTCAGCGCGCGCACCGCGTACTGGTCCTCGCGATACATCGAGAACATCAGCACGGGCGTGCGCGGCAGCTTGCGCTTGAGGCGCTTGAGCACCTCGATGCCGTTCGTGTCCGGCAGCGAGATGTCGAGCAGGATCACGTCGAATTCCTGTTTGTCGACGGCCGCCATCGCGTCGCCGCCGGTTTCGGCCTCGGTGACGTCGCGCGCGACGCCACGGTCGATCAGCAACTGGCGGATCCCTTGCCGGACGATCGCATGATCGTCCACGAGCAGGATGTTCAGGCTCATGACGACCTCACGAAAGCGACGCGCGGCGCGCCGCGACGGGCACCGCGAGCAGCGAATCCCAAGCGAAGCGCGCAGTGACGCGCGTGCCGTGGCCGGTTGCCGGCGTGGCCGTCTCGAAGCTGCCGCAGAACGCCTCGCAGCGGGCGCGCATGCCGGCCAGACCGTAGCCGGTGCGGCGGCTACGGGAGAAACCGGTCCCATCGTCGGAGACAATCAGTGACAGGTGGGTGCCGTCAGTGGCGATCCGCACGTCGACCGACGTCGCGCGTGCGTGCTTCGCGACGTTCGACAACGCTTCCTGGGCGACGCGGAACACCGCGAGCGCGCTGGCGCCGGCGATCTGCGTCAGGCGTGCGTCGGCCGCACAGACGAAGCTGGTGCGCAGGCCGGTGCGGGCGGCATGGGTGTCGGCCCACGACGACAACGCGCCGACCAGGCCCGCGTCGAGCGCCGGCGTGTCGCGCTCGTCGATCAGCCGGCGATTCGCGTCGGTCGCGGCGTCGAGCGCCTGCTGCGCCAGCTCCAGCGCGCGCAGGCAACCGTCCGGCGCATCGGCCGGCAGCCACGTTTGAACGTTTGCGAGCGCGAATCGCGCAGCGGTGAGTTCGGCGCCGAGCCCGTCGTGCAACTCGCCGGCCAGATGGCGGCGGGCCGCTTCATCGGCGGCGAGCAACTGGGCAGACAGCGCTGCGATCCGCGCGGCGGCGCCACGTTTGGATGCGGCGTCGGCAATGGGCGGAGTCGCGACGCAGCCCGGCACGAGCTGTTGCGACGGGAACGGGGCGTGGGCGCCCAAGGGCGCGTTAAGCGACGTATCCATGACTCTCCCTGCTGTCAGAAAGCGGTTCAGACACCGGCTGGCTGCGTGGATCGGCTGCCGTTCCGATGACGGTCGCCGCCAGAGAATCGCCCCCTGCCGAGGTAACAAAAGTTACGTCTTGTAACACTTGCATCCGACCCTTCCACTCTCATCCGAACGGCAACCACGCGCGGCGAATAATATCTCAAAATTTTCGAAAAAGTCATGACAGGCGGACATTTAAGGGTAAATGTGAATGATTGGGATGAACGTGTTGTAGGAAAAACACTGACACCCGAGCGCCGGACGATGACGTATCCAAATGTAACTATTTGAGATGGGATGATCCCAATTTGTTACGAATTCGCCAAGTAGGGACGAAAAAAAACCGGAGCTTTCGCTCCGGTTCTTGATGGTACGCAATTAGGGCCTGTTCCCGCCAATAACGGGCTTGCGAACGTGCCTTGCCGGCTGTAGTGCAAGGAGCGAGGAGCGCCGTTTGGCCGAGCCAAACAAGCGACGAACGACGCCGCAATACGGCCGGCAAGGCGCGTTCCCCTGTTTGGAAAAATGCATTCGTGGGGCTGGCCGTCAGAAGGGCCGATCGCTGCGTCATGCTCCTCGCGAATACGTCGAGTATTCGCTTCGTCGCAATCCTTGCGCTCGGCCCTTCTGACGGCCAGCGCAAGCCCGTTATTGGCGGGAACAGGCCCTAAGGGATCGATCAGTCCACGAACGCGCGCTCGATCACGTAGTGGCCCGGTGCACTGTTCTTGCCTTCGACGAGGCCGGCCTGCTTCAGCAGGTCGGTCGTGTCCTTCAGCATCGCGGTGCTGCCGCACAGCATCACGCGGTCGTTTTCCGGCGAGAACGGCGGGACGTCGAGATCCGTGAACAGCTTGCCCGTTGCGATCAGGTCGGTGATCCGGCCTTCGTTGTCGAACGATTCGCGCGTGACCGTCGGGTAGTAGACGAGCTTTTCCTTGATGATGTCGCCCAGGTACTCGTGGCCCGGCAGGTCGTGCTTGATGTAGTCCATGTACGCGAGCTCGCCCTTCAGGCGGCACGTGTGCGTGAGGATCACCTTGTCGAAGCGGTCGTAGATGTCCGGATCGCGGATGATCGACATGAACGGCGCGAGGCCCGTGCCCGTCGACAGCATCCACAGCGTCTTGCCCGGCAGCAGGTTGTCGGCGACCAGCGTGCCCGTCGGCTTCTTGCCGATCAGCACCGTGTCGCCCACCTTCAGGTGCTGCAGGCGCGACGTCAGCGGGCCGTCCTGCACCTTGATGCTGAAGAATTCGAGATGCTCTTCGTAGTTCGGGCTGACGATCGAGTAGGCGCGCGCGAGGGGCTTGCCGTCGACCTCGAGGCCGACCATCGTGAATTCGCCGTTGTTGAAGCGCAGGCTCGCCTCACG
Organism: Burkholderia sp. 4NA327C6; assembly: GCF_005502655.1. Classification (NCBI taxonomy): domain Bacteria; kingdom Pseudomonadati; phylum Pseudomonadota; class Betaproteobacteria; order Burkholderiales; family Burkholderiaceae; genus Burkholderia; species Burkholderia sp. 4NA327C6. The sequence continues at coordinate 13,120 of NZ_SCNZ01000045.1, forward strand.
GGTGCAGGTGAAGCTGAACAGCGTGTCGGTCCAGTGATGGACGGATTGGACGGTGGCGGTGTCGTATTTGCTCATGGCTTTGAAAACGGACGCGCGTAGCGAACGCGAGTAACGGGCCCAAAAACGGGCAAAAAACCGAGTGCGACGGCCCGATCACGGATCGGCCGGCCGGCGCGTCGGACACGCGCCTTCTCGATGACAGACGATTGAGGAACTCGTTATTTTACCCTGTTGACGCGGATCGCGGGCTTGACCCGCGTGGCCGCGCGGATTTGGCGCAACGAATTATTTCAATCAGCTTTCGGTTTTTCGGCGTTCGGCCACGAGTTTCGCGCCGAGGCCGACGAGCGCCACGCCGCACAGTGCGTCGAGCGGGCGGCGCGCGGCTGTGCTGTGGCGGCGCGCAATCCGGCTGCTATCGGGCCGGGATCGGGAGCGTTATTGCGGATCGAGGCGCAGGCGCGCGATGTACGGCAGGTGGTCCGACAGCCACGCGGCCTCGCCGGACGGCGCACGCCATTCGAGCGGCGTCAGCCCGCGCACGAACATCTTGTCGAGCGCGAGCGCCGGCGAGAACGCGGGGAACGTGCGGCCCGATTCGCCGAGCAGCGTCGCGACCTCGGACAGCCCGATCTCGCCGAACAGCGCGACCGAATCGTTGCGCCAGTCGTTGAAGTCGCCGGCGAGCATCAGCGGGCCGTCGCCTGCGTTGCGCACGATCCAGTGCGCGATCCAGTGCATCTGGCGCAGCCGCGCGGCGCGCGTGAGCGCGAGGTGCGCGCACAGCAGCGTGACCGGGCGGGCGCCCGCGAGCGTCGCGCGCGCGACCAGCAGCCCGCGCCGCTCGAAACGGTGCGCGGAGATGTCCCAGCGGCCGCCGAGATCGAGCGGATGCGGTGACAGGATCGCATTGCCATGCCGCCAAGACGGCTTGAACACGTTCGGCCCGAGCGCGATCTGCCAGTCGAGCGCATGTGCGATCTCGGTGGCCTGGCAGTGCCAGACGTCGTCGACCGCGTCGTCCATCGGCGCGCCGAAGCCGGGCGCGAGCACGGGGCGCGGCATGCGGCGCGCCATCGCTTCCTGCAGGAAATACACGTCGGCGTGCGTCGACTGCATCCAGTTGCGCATCGCGTTCCACGCGGTGAAGCCGAGCGGCGAGCGGCCCTTGTGCAGGTTCCAGCTCACCGCGGTGATTTCGTCGGGGGCGGCGTGCGGTTCGGCGAACGGCAGGGACAGGGCGTCGGCGGACATGACGCTCAATCCTTCGCGACGTGCGCACGCACGCGGTACACGAGGTGCGGATGTTGCTCGACGAGCGTCCAGTCGGTCCACGCGTCGGCGCCGACCGTCAGGCCCGGGTGGCTCGCGACGATTTGCCGCGGCGACGCGGGCACGCACGGATCGGCGGGCTTCGCGCCTTCGTCGTCGATCGTTTCCTGCACGTCGAGCGCGAGCGACACCGTGTTCGCGCCGGTATCGACGGTGAGCGGGGCGACCGTCACCGAGCGCGAACGCTCGGTCGGCACGACGCGCGCGGCATTGCCGCAGCCGACCGGCACGGCGGACGGATAGCGATGGGTATCGGTACGGGTCTGACCCACGGTGGTGCGCTGCTGGAACGTGTCGATGGTCTGACCGTCGCGTACGACCTGGATCTCCCACGAGACGGAGGCCGGTGCGGGGCTCTGCGCATGGGCGGCGAGCGCGATGCTCGCGAGCAGGACGGCCAGGCCGTGTTTCAGCATGAAACGTCTCCGGAAACGCGGAAATAGCGGGGAACGGACGCACATCTTACGCCCGATCGATTTCGATCGCGATGTGACAGGACGCGTCGCCGCAGGTTCGCCGCACGATGCGTTCCTGTTCGAAAGGTAGGGCCGCGTCGTGCGTTTTCAAGCGAAAAAGCGCGTGAACTCGGCGACGGGCGCGCGCTCGGTGACGAGGCGGTTCTCGATCGCGTCGGGGTCCGCATGGCCGAGCGACATCCCGCAGACGAGCTGTTCGTTGGCGGGAATACCGAGGTGTTCGGTGATGATCCGGTGAAACGGCACGAACGCGGCCTGCGGGCAGGTATCGAGCCCGCGTGCGCGCGCGGCCGTCATCACGCCCTGCAGGAACATCCCGCAGTCGAGCCAGGCACCGTAGGTCATGACCCGGTCGAGCGTGAAGAACAGCGCGACCGGCGCATCGAAGAAACGGAAGTTGCGTGCGTGCTGCGCATGCATGCGCGCCTTCTCGTCGCGGCCGATGTTCAACAGGCCGTACAGGTCCCAGCCGACCTTGCGGCGCCGGTCGATGTACGGCGACACCCATTCGCGCGGGTAGTAGTCGTACTCGGCGACGTATTTCTCGTCGCGCGCGGGATCGTCGTGGGCCGCGGTGAGTGCCGTGGCGAGCGCATCGCGCGTGGCGCCCGTTGCGACGTACACGCGCCACGGCTGGATGTTGGTGCCCGACGGCGCGCGGCTCGCGGCTTCGAGGATGGCCTCGAGTGTGTCGCGCGGCACGGGCGTCGGCAGGAACGCGCGGACCGCGCGGCGCGACGTGAGCGCAGCGTCGACGGCGTCGATCGCATCGGCATCGACGCGCGGGACAGCAGAGGGGACGGACATCGGCATACCTTCGGGGCGGGCCCGACGCGCCGCGCGGGCGCGGTCGGCAAGGCCGGTGTGGCGGGTGGGGGAACCATCGATCATACGCCGCGGCGCGCCGGCGTGCAGCGCGCGCGGGTGTTAGCAGCAGACGCACGCGGCTGCTTGCTTGCGCGGAGATGCGGGATCGCTACACTGAAATCGTAAGGGTCTGATGATCATGTGACGGCAAGCAGCAGCGAGGTTGGTATGACGACGGCGATGGTGAAACAGGAACTGGCGGTGGCATCCTTCAGCACGGTGTACGACCTCGAGCAGGTCGAGACGGCGCTGAACGACCTGAACGAGAGCGCGAGCGACGCACTGCGCGCCACCTACGAGAGGATGCTCAAGACGGGCAATCTGCGCTTCTGCGTGAAGCCGAACCGGATGCCGTCGTTCGACGCGCTCGGCGAGGCATTGCCCAATTTCGCCGAGCCGCTCGATGACGTGCGCAAGCAGGTCGCGCTGTGCCTCGAAACGGACGACCGGCTCGAACTGATGCCGATCCTGCTGCTCGGGCCCCCGGGCATCGGCAAGACGCACTTCGCGAAGGCGCTCGCGCAACTGCTCGGCACCGCTTACCACTACGTGCCGATGAGTTCGCTGACGGCCGGCTGGATCCTGTCGGGGGCGTCGTCGCAATGGAAGAACGCGAAGCCCGGCAAGGTGTTCGATGCGCTCGTGAACGGCAGCTACGCGAACCCGGTGATCGCGGTCGACGAGATCGACAAGGCCGGCAGCGATGCGCAATACGATCCGCTCGGCGCGCTGTATGCGTTGCTCGAGCACGACACCGCGCGCGCATTCATCGACGAATTCGCGGAAGTGCCGATCGATGCGGGCAACGTGATCTGGATCGCGACCGCGAACGAGGCGCACGCGATTCCGGAGCCGCTGCTCAACCGGATGAACGTGTACGAGATCGAGCCGCCCGACGCGGCCGGCGCGCGCCGGATCGCGCAGACGATCTACGACGAGATCCGCACGTCGCATGCGTGGGGGCGGCGCTTCCCGGACACGCTCGGCGACGACGCGCTCGACGTGCTGGCCGCGACCCCGCCGCGCACGATGCGCCGCGCGCTGCTGCACGCGTTCGGCGCCGCACGGCTCGCCGGCCGCGACGCGATCGGGCCGCGCGACATCCGGGCCGACGAAGGCGCCGCGAAGCGCCGGACGATCGGCTTCTGAACGAGCGGCGCGCGCACGGCGGCGGCATGTGCACCGTGCCGCGCCGTGCGTCGTGCCGTGCGTCGCGCGTCATGCGCGTCGTCGCGACACGCTGCACGACCTTCGGCAAGCGGATGAACCGGGACGTACAATTCCCTTCTCTCCCCTCGACGCGCTAGCGGCGCGAAACGTCATGGAGCAGATGGATTGTGTCGTGATCGGCGCGGGTGTCGTCGGTCTGGCGATTGCGCGCGAACTGGCCGCGCGCGGGCGTGAAACGCTCGTGCTCGAGGCGGCCGATGCGATCGGCACCGGGTCGAGTTCGCGCAACAGCGAAGTGATCCATGCGGGGCTCTACTATCCGCGCGGGTCGCTGAAGGCGACGTCGTGCGTGCACGGGCGCGACCTGCTGTACGAATTCTGCGAGACGCATCATGTGCCGCACCGGCGCGCCGGCAAGCTGCTCGTCGCCACGAGCGCCGCGCAGGTGAAGCAGTTGAGGGCGATCGCCGCACGCGCGGCCGAAAACGGCGTGCTCGACCTGATGCCGCTCACGCGTGCCGAGGCGCAGACGCTCGAGCCCGCGCTCGAATGCGTCGAGGCGCTGTTCTCGCCGTCCACCGGCATCGTCGACAGCCACCAGCTGATGCTCGCGCTGCTCGGCGACGCGGAGCGCGACGGCGCCGTGTGCGCGCTGAAATCCCCGGTCGAATCGATCGACGTGCTGCGCGGCGGGCGCTTCGTCGTGCGCACGGGCGGCGACGAGCCGACCGAGATCGAGGCCGCCTGCGTGATCAACAGCGCGGGCCTCGGCGCCCAGGCGCTGGCGCGCCGAACGCGCGGCCTCGACCCGCGCTGGGTGCCGCCGCTCTATCTCGCGCGCGGCAACTACTTCAGCCTGTCGGGGCGTGCACCGTTTTCCCACCTGATCTACCCGATGCCCGACCGCGCGGGGCTCGGCGTGCACCTGACGCTCGATCTCGGCGGGCAGGCGCGTTTCGGCCCGGACGTCGAATGGTGCGATGCGCTGCGCTATGAAGTCGACCCGGCGCGCGCGAGCGCGTTCTACGCGTCGATCCGCGCCTTCTGGCCGGGCTTGCCGGATGGCGCGCTGCAGCCGGCGTATGCGGGCATCCGGCCGAAGGTCGCGGGCCCCGGCGAGCCGCCGGCCGATTTCATCGTGCAAGGGGCCGCGCAGCATGGCGTGCGCGGGCTCGTGAACCTGTTCGGCATCGAGTCGCCGGGGCTCACCGCGTCGCTCGCGCTCGCGCAGCGGGTGGGCGACATGGCGGCTTATCGTTGACGCGGCGCACTCGCCCGGTGTGTCGAATTTCTTATCTATGACATTTCGACGCGCACAACCATTTGCTTGAGCGTTATTCTGTCGAACGGCTGTCGCCAGAACAGCTTTCAAACCGATAACGTTGGAGCGAGTCCCCCATGAAAACATCCCGTCGGAGTTTCCTGATTACGAGCATTGGTGCCGTGTCCGCGCTGGCGCTGTCGCGTGAAGCGCTGGCCGATGCGCCGATGCTCGCGGAAAGCGACCCGACCGCGACGGCACTCGGCTACAAGGCCGATGCGACGAAGGTCGACAAGACGAAGTACCCGAAATACGCAGCAGGCCAGGATTGCGCGGCCTGCATGCTGTACCAGGGCAAGAAGGGCTCGGCCTCGGGCCCGTGCGGCGCCTTCCCCGGCAAGCAGGTGTCGGCGAAAGGCTGGTGCAGCGCCTTCTCGAAGATGGGTTGAGGCCCGTGCGGCATCGTGCGATGCCGCATTGTGGCGGAAACCGCACAACGCCCGCCGTCGAAAGACGGTGGGCGTTTTTTATTGCTTGAAAACGGTTCCGTCGCTTTCTACACTCGCTGCAAACCGGCGCGCCGCGGGCATCCCGCGCGCCGCGCAGCCCGGCACGGCGAACTGACGAGGACGAGGCACGCATGGCGACGATTGCGAATTCAACGAAAACGATCCGGCCCGAGCGTGCGCTGAACCGGCGTGCAGTCGCGGCCGCCGTGATCGGCAACGCGCTCGAGTGGTACGACTTCACGGTGTTCGGCTTCATGACGGTCGTGATCGCCGAGCTGTTCTTCCCGACCTCCAGCGAATACTCGTCGCTGCTGCTGACCACCGCGACGTTCGGCGTCGCGTTCTTCATGCGCCCGATCGGCGGCATCGTGTTCGGGCTGTACGCGGATCGCGCGGGCCGCAAGGCCGCGCTGTCGCTCGTGATCCTCCTGATGACGGCCGGCATCTTCCTGCTCGCGATCGCGCCGCCGTATGCGGCGATCGGCATCGGCGGCCCGATCCTGATCGTGCTCGGCCGCCTGCTGCAGGGCTTCTCCGCGGGCGGCGAATTCGGCAGCGCGACGGCGCTGCTGATCGAGGCCGCGCCGTTCTCGAAACGCGGCTTCTACGGCAGCTGGCAGATGGCGAGCCAGGCGGCCGCGCTGCTGATCGGCGCGCTCGTCGGCGCGGCCGTCACGCGCGGGCTGTCGCACGAGGCGCTGCGCAGCTGGGGCTGGCGCGTGCCGTTCATCCTCGGGCTCGTGATCGGCCCGATCGGTTTCTACATCCGCCGCCATCTCGCCGATTCCGAGGCGTTCCTGCACGCGCAGCAAAGCGCGCGCCGCGCGACGCTCGGCGAAGTGTTCACGCGCCACCCGCGCGAGGTGCTGTGCGGGCTCGGCTCGGTGATCGCGCTGACGGTGACGATCTACGTGCTGATCAGCTATCTGCCGACCTTCGCGGTGAAGCAGCTGAAGCTGCCCTACGCGGAATCGTTCTACGCGGTGATCGTCGGCAACCTGCTGCTGATGGTGCTGTCGCCGATCGCCGGTGCGTGGTCGGATCGCATCGGCCGCAAGGGGCTGTCGCTGTGGTCGCTCGCGCTCACGCTCGTGCTGATGTATCCGCTGTTCGCCTGGCTCGACGCGGCGCCGAGCATCGCGCGGCTGATCGCGGTGCAGGCCGTGCTGTCGGTCACGCTCGCGGGCTACTACGGGCCGTTCGGCGCGATGATAGCCGAGCTGTTCCCGGCCAACGTGCGCTCGACCGGGCTGTCGATCGCGTACAACGTCGCGGTGATGCTGTTCGGCGGCTTCGGGCAGTTCATCGTCACGTGGCTGATCAAGGTAACGGGTACGCCGCTCGCGCCGACCTACTATGTGATGGCCGGGATCGCGCTGTCGATCGTCGCGGTCGCATTCGTGCCCGTGCGCAGCGCCGACCTCGATGCGCCCGCGTGACGACTCGACGACATGACGATTTGACGACGGTCACCGGATCATTTCGCAAAACGCAATGATGTGCTGCAGTCCGTGGCAAAGCGGTGAGTCGATCCTTCGTGTTCGCGCCCGAATTGTTTAGTTGTCGAACGAAACTTGCGCGAAATGAACGAAATTGGTGCTCGCGCGCGTTGTCGCATTTTTTACCCCCACTAAACATCGGCAAAAACCCGGCGGGCATCTAGAAGAGTTTTTTCTCCAGCTTGTTGCCACATCGTTAGCTCAAGTAATATCCGCGTACGCCGGCCCCTGGCGGGCCGGTTCCGATCTGGAGACCTGGAGGAAACATGGAATACAACCGTCTGTTGCACACCCTGCGTGTTACCGCCATTGCAGGCGTGGCAGCGGCATCGCTCGGCGTCGCGGGTTCTGCATTCGCACAGATCCCGAACAAAACGCTCGTCTACTGCTCAGAAGGCAGCCCGGCGGGTTTCGATTCCGCGCAATTTACGACCGGCGTCGATTTCACCGCAGCTACGTTCACCGTCTACAACCGCCTCGTCGAATTCGAGCGCGGCGGCACGAAGGTCGAGCCGGGCCTCGCCGAGAAGTGGGACGTGTCGTCGGACGGCAAGGTGTACACGTTCCACCTGCGTCACGGCGTGAAGTTCCATACGACCGACTTCTTCAAGCCGACGCGTGAATTCAACGCGGACGACGTGCTGTTCACGTTCCAGCGCATGCTCGACCCGAACCAGGCGTTCCGCAAGGCGTACCCGGTGTCGTTCCCGTACTTCACCGACATGGGCCTCGACAAGCTGATCACGAAGGTCGAGAAGGTCGATCCGTACACCGTGAAGTTCACGCTCGCCGAGCCGAACGCGCCGTTCATCCAGAACATGGCGATGGAATTCGCGTCGATCCTGTCGGCCGAATACGGCGACCAGCTGATGAAGGCAGGCAAGGCCGCCGACATCAACCAGAAACCGGTCGGCACGGGTCCGTTCATCTTCCGCAGCTACACGAAGGACGCGACGATCCGGTTCGACGGGAATCCTGATTACTGGAAGAAGGGCGAAGTGAAGATCTCGAAGCTGATCTTCTCGATCACGCCGGATCCGGGCGTGCGCGTGCAGAAGATCAAGCGCAACGAATGCCAGGTGATGAGCTATCCGCGTCCGGCCGACATCGCGACGCTGAAGGCCGATTCGAACGTCGACATGCCGTCGCAGGCAGGCTTCAACCTCGGCTATCTCGCGTACAACGTCGAGCACAAGCCGGTCGACAAGCTCGAGGTGCGTCAGGCACTCGACATGGCGATCAACAAGAAGGCGATCCTCGAGTCCGTCTACCAGGGCGCAGGCCAGGCGGCAAACGCGCCGATGCCGCCGACCCAATGGTCGTACGACAAGAACCTGAAGATGGCGCCGAACGACACCGCGAAGGCGAAGGCGCTGCTCGCGAAGGCCGGCTTCCCGAACGGTTTCGAGATCACGCTGTGGGCGATGCCGGTGCAGCGCGCGTACAACCCGAACGCCCGCCTGATGGCCGAGATGATCCAGGCCGACTGGGCGAAGATCGGCGTGAAGGCGAAGATCGTCACGTACGAGTGGGGCGAGTACATCAAGCGCGCGCACTCGGGTGAGCAGGACACGATGCTGATCGGCTGGACGGGCGACAACGGCGACCCGGACAACTGGCTCGGCACGCTGCTCGGCTGCGAAGCGATCAAGGGCAACAACTTCTCGCACTGGTGCTACAAGCCGTTCGACGAGCTGGTCCAGAAGGGCCGCACGACGACGGGCCAGGACGCGCGCACGAAGCTCTACATGCAGGCTCAGCAGATCTTCGCGCAACAGCTGCCGTTCTCGCCGATCGCGAACTCGACGGTCTACCAGCCGGTGCGCAAGACCGTGGTCGACATGCGTATCGAGCCGCTCGGCTATGCCCGCTTCGACGGTGTTAGCGTGAAGTAACACGCGTGTCGTAAGCTGTCTACGAAGACCGAGACCGGCTAATTCATCCGGCGGCGGGAGGCCAAAAGCTTCCCGTCGCCGGTCGCACATTTCCCACAAGAAAATCCGAGACGCATCATGTTCACATTCGTGTTGCGCCGCGTGGGCATGGTGATCCCGACTTTCATCGGCATCACCATCCTGGCGTTTGCGCTGATTCACCTGATACCGGGCGACCCCATCGAAGTGATGATGGGCGAGCGCGGCGTCGATCCCGCGATGCATGCGGAGGCGATGAAACGCCTCGGGCTCGACCAGCCGCTGCCCATGCAGTACATCCACTACATCGGCCGGGCGCTGCATGGCGACCTCGGCACGTCGATCATCACCAACACGAGCGTCGCGGGCGAGTTCTTCGCGCGCTTCCCGGCGACCGTCGAGCTGTCGCTGTGCGCGCTCGTGTTCGCGCTCGCGGTCGGGCTGCCGGCCGGCGTGATCGCCGCGCTGCGGCGCGGCTCGGTCGTCGACCACGGCGTGATGGGCACCGCGCTCACCGGTTACTCGATGCCGATCTTCTGGTGGGGACTGATCCTCATCATGGTGTTTTCGTCATACCTCGGCTGGACGCCCGTGTCGGGGCGCATCGCGGTCGAATACGACTTCCCGCACCCGACGGGCTTCATGCTGATCGACGCGCTGCTCGCGCCGGATGAAGGCTCGTTCAAGTCGGCGGTCAGCCACCTGATCCTGCCCGCGATCGTGCTCGGCACGATCCCGCTCGCGGTGATCGCGCGGATGACGCGCTCGTCGATGCTCGAAGTGCTGCGCGAGGACTACATCCGCACCGCACGCGCGAAGGGGCTGTCGCCCGCGCGCGTGGTCGTCGTGCACGCGCTGCGCAATGCGCTGATCCCGGTCGTCACCGTGATCGGCCTGCAGATCGGCACGCTGCTTGCGGGCGCCGTGCTGACCGAGACGCTCTTTTCGTGGCCCGGTGTCGGCAAGTGGCTGATCGATGCGATCGGCCGCCGCGACTATCCGGTCGTCCAGGGCGGCATCCTGCTGATCGCGACGCTCGTGATCGTCGTGAACCTGGTCGTCGACCTGCTGTACGGCGTGCTGAATCCGCGCATCCGCCACACGAGGTAATCCCATGAGCAATCTGCAAAATACCCTGCCGACCGAATCCGCGCCGGCCGGCGGCCGTGCGCTCGCGCTGCGCGAGTTCTGGGCGAACTTCTCGCGCAACCGCGGCGCCGTCGGCGCCGGCATCGTCGTGATCGTGCTGATCCTGGTCGCGCTGCTCGCGCCGCTGCTCGCGCCGCACAGCCCGGTCGAGCAATACCGCGACTTCGTGAAGATCCCGCCCGCGTGGCTCGACGGCGGCAACTGGAAGTTCATCCTCGGCACCGACGAAGCGGGCCGCGACATTCTCTCGCGCCTGATGTACGGCGCGCGGATGTCGTTCTGGATCGGCTTCGTGTCGGTCGTGCTCGCGCTGATCCCCGGCATCGTGCTCGGGCTCGTCGCCGCGTTCTTCCAGAAGTGGGCCGACACGCCGGTGATGCGCATCATGGACGTGCTGCTCGCGCTGCCGTCGCTGCTGCTCGCGGTCGCGGTCGTCGCGATCATCGGCCCGGGCCTCACCAACACGATGTTCGCAATCGCGATCGTCGCGCTGCCGGCCTATGTGCGCCTCACGCGCGCATCGGCGCTCGGCGAGCTGCAGAAGGAATACGTGACGGCGTCGCGCGTGGCCGGTGCCGGCACGCTGCGCCTGATGTTCTCGCAGGTGCTGCCGAACTGCACGGCGCCGCTGATCGTGCAGGCGACGCTCGGCTTCTCGTCGGCGATTCTCGACGCGGCCGCGCTCGGCTTCCTCGGCCTCGGCGTGCAACCGCCGACCGCCGAATGGGGCGCGATGCTGGCCTCCGCGCGCGACTACATCGACAACGCATGGTGGATCGTGACGATGCCGGGCCTGTCGATCCTGATTTCGGTGCTCGCGATCAACCTGCTCGGCGACGGGCTGCGCGACGCGCTGGATCCCAAACTGAAACGGATGGCCTGACCATGAGCCAAGATCTTCTGACCATCCGCAATCTCGCGGTGAATTTCAACGGCCTGCCCGCCGTCGACCGGATCAACCTGTCGATCGCGCCGGGCGAGGTGGTGGGCGTCGTCGGCGAATCGGGCTCGGGCAAGAGCGTGACGATGATGGCGCTGATGGGCCTGATCGACGCGCCGGGCAAGGTGACGGCAGACGAAGTCACGTTCAACGGCGTCGACCTGCTGAAGGCGTCGCCGAAGGCGCGCCGCAAGATCGTCGGCAAGGACATCGCGATGGTGTTCCAGGACGCGCTGACGAGCCTGAACCCGAGCTATACCGTCGGCTACCAGATCAAGGAAGTGCTGAAGCTGCACGAGGGCTTGCGCGGCGACGCGCTGCACCGGCGCGCGCTCGAACTGCTCGACCAGGTCGGCATTCCCGACGCGAAGAACCGCATCGCGTCGTTCCCGCACCAGATGTCGGGCGGGATGAACCAGCGCGTGATGATCGCGATGGCGGTGGCGTGCAACCCGAAGCTGCTGATCGCCGACGAGCCGACCACCGCGCTCGACGTGACGATCCAGGCGCAGATCATGGACCTGCTCGTGAAGCTGCAGAAGGAGCGCGGGATGGCGCTCGTGCTGATCTCGCACGATCTGGCCGTGGTGTCGGAAGTCGCTCAGCGCGTGGCGGTGATGTACGCGGGCGAGGTGATCGAGACCAACAGCGTGCCCGACATCTTCCGCGCGCCGCATCATCCGTACACCGAAGCGCTGCTCGCGGCGATTCCCGAGCACAATCAGGGGGCGCGTCGCCTTGCCGCATTGCCGGGCATGGTGCCGGGCCGCGATGATCGCCCGTCCGGGTGCCTGTTCGCGCCGCGCTGCAAGTACGTCGTCGACGATTGCCGCAAGGCGCGGCCGGCGCTCGACACGCTGGTGCAGGGCAACGACGCGATGCGCGCACGCTGCATCAAGCCGCTCAACGTTTCCAACCTCGACCTGACGGGAGGTGCACGATGAATGCAGTCAATCAAACGCCTCGCGTGTCGCACGACGAGGAAGCCGTGCTGGTGGCCGACGGCCTCGCGAAACACTATTCGGTGAAGCGCGGGATGTTCGGGCAGGGCACGGTGAAGGCGCTGAACGGCGTGTCGTTCTCGCTGAAGCGCGGCAAGACGCTCGCCGTCGTCGGCGAATCGGGCTGCGGGAAGTCGACGCTCGCCCGCCAACTGACGATGATCGAGACGCCCACGTCGGGCAGCCTGACGATCGACGGCAAGAACGTCGCCGGCGCAAGCCGCGAGACGGTCGCCGACCTGCGCCGCCGCGTGCAGATGGTGTTCCAGAACCCGTTCGCGTCGCTGAATCCGCGCAAGACCGTCGAGCAGACGCTTTCCGAGCCGCTCGAGATCAACGCGAACCTGACCGCCGCGGAACGTGCGCAGCGCATCGCGCAGATCATGCGCACGGTCGGCCTGCGGCCCGAGCACGCGAAGCGTTATCCGCACATGTTCTCGGGCGGGCAGCGCCAGCGTGTCGCGATCGCGCGCGCGATGATCCTCGATCCGCGCATCGTCGTGGCCGACGAGCCGGTGTCCGCGCTCGACGTGTCGATCCAGGCGCAGATCCTGAACCTGTTCATGGATCTGCAGGAGCAGTTCAAGACGAGCTACGTGTTCATCTCGCACAACCTGTCGGTGGTCGAGCACGTCGCGGACGACGTGATGGTGATGTACTTCGGCAGCGTCGCGGAGCTGGGCGACAAGGCGACGATCTACGCGCGGCCGCGCCATCCGTACACGCGTGCGCTGATGTCGGCGACGCCGGCGATCTTCGAGGAAGACCGCCGCGTGCAGATCAAGCTGCAGGGCGAGCTGCCGTCGCCGCTCAATCCGCCGTCAGGTTGCGCGTTCCATCAGCGCTGCCCGTATGCGGTCGAGCGCTGCCGGGTGGAGGAGCCGCAGCTGCGCGAGGTCGACGGCCGGCGCGTGGCCTGCCATCGGGCCGAGGAAGTCGGGGAGGAGAATGCCTGAAGCGTTGGCGGCGCGCGCGTCCGGCGTGCGCCGTGCGGGGGCAAGCAGCGCGCGCGTGATGCGCGCGTACCGCTACGCGCGGCGCTGGAGCGTGCGTACCGTCACGGGCGCGGCGCTGGCCGGCGCGTGTGTGGCGGCCAGCCTCGTGGTTCCCGTCGAATCCGCGCGCGCCGAAGGGCGCGCGCCGGCCACTTCACCGATCCATCCGTCGCAAGTCCCGCCGCCCGGCATGAGCCTGCCGGGCTTTCACGCGCCCGCCGTGTCCGACGGCACGGTATCGCGCGGCACCGTGCGCGTGCAGCCCGCGCGCATGCCGTTCTACGTCGCGACCAAGGGCAAGGTCACGCTCTACGTGCTCGGCACGCTGCACACCGGCGACCCGTCCGACTACCCGAGCGCGCAGCCGTTCCGGCCGCGCATCCTCGCGGCGCTCGCCGCGTCGCCGACGCTCGCGCTCGAGCTGTCGCCCGACGACCTGCTCGAATCGCAGGACGACGTGTCGAAGTACGGCGTCTGCCGCTACCCGTGCCTGCAGCGCCTGCTGCCCGAGCCGCTGTGGCAGCGACTCGCGGCGCGCCTGCGCGGCAATCCGGCCGCGCTCGCCGAGATCCGCAAGATGCGGCCGTGGCTCGCGGCGCTCGTCGTCGAGACCTACGATTCGCTGTCGGCCGGCCTGCAGACGGAATACGGCACCGAGGCGCAGCTGCAGAACGTGTTCCTGAAGAAGAAGGGCGGCCGCGTGATCGGGCTCGAGACGCTCGCCGAGCAGATGCGCGCGTTCACCGGGCTGACGCTCGCCGAGCAGCGCGAGATGCTCGCGCAGGACATGGTGCAGACGCCCGCGCAGAACGCCGACGACATCAAGGCGCTGCATCGACTGTGGCGAATTGGCGACGCCGATGCGATCTCGGCATGGGCGGTCGCGAAGAGCGAGCGGCTCGCGCGTTCGAAGGCGTTGTCGGACGCGATCGACAACAAGATCGTGTACGAGCGCAACCGGCGCTTCGTTGCACGGATGACGGCAATCGCCGCACCGAACCGGCCGCTGTTCGTCGCGATCGGCGCGCTGCACTTGGGCGGCCCGCGCGGCGTGCTCGAATTGTTGCGTCAACAAGGTTACAGGGTCGACGCGAACTGATCGCCGTCACCGCGCCCGAACCGATCCTCCCCTGTTTGATTGACGTCGTGCGAACGGCTCGAACGCCTGTATGGGCACGCGATTCGATAAGGAAAACCCTCGAATCATCAGAAAATAGCGTTTCAAACGATTGACATCCCGATCTGCCAATATCTATTCTTCGATCCACAAGTTGAAAAAATGAAAAGAATAGAAAAAGTTCTACGGGGTAGCAGAAAATAAAGCGCGGGGTGAGCGCGTTGCCGGCACGTGGTGCACGTGCCGGCCGCGGAAGTGTCTGCATGTACGGCGGGGCCAAACATCGTCGAACAACAATCAGGCATGCAGGCCGACTTGCGGGATAAGCGACGTTCCGTCGTCCCACCGGGGAAAGGCAGTGATCGGGCGGCGGCGGACGTTTTTTAATCCGGAATAATTTTCCGGTCACCGTCGCAAGACGGTTTCGGGGGGTGAATCGACAGACGGCGAAGCCGCAGCGATTGCGCCAACGGAAAAGCGCCACGAGGGCGCTTTTTTCTTTTGTACGACGGATCGTGCGTTCGCGCGTGCGATCGGCCGGATCAGGCGCGTTCGTCGGCCTGCAGCATCCCGGGCGCGACCACGTCGACGCCGACCGCCTCGAGCGCGGCGCGAATCCGTTTCGCGAATACCAGCGCATGCGGCCCGTCACCGTGCAGGCAGACGGTCTGTGCATTGAGCATCACCCATTCGCCGCCGATCGCACGCACCTGCCGGCTGCGCACCATGTCGAGCGTGCGCGCGATCATCGTGTCCTCGTCGTCGATCAGCGCGCCGGGCTGGTTGCGCGGCACGAGCGAGCCGTCGGCGCGGTAGCCGCGATCGGCGAACACTTCCTCCACCGCGGCGAGCCCCGCGTGCCGCGCGGCCGCGACGAACACGCTGTTCGCGAGCCCGAACACCGCGAGCGACGGGTCGAAATCGCGGATCGCGGACACCACCGCATCGGCGATCATCGGGTCGCGCGCGGCCTGGTTGTACAGCGCGCCGTGCGGTTTGACGTGCGCGATGCGCCCGCCTTCCGCCTGTGCGATCGCCGACAGCGCGCCGAGCTGGTACAGCACGCCCGCGTAGATGTCGCTGGCCGGCAGCTGCATTTCCTTGCGGCCGAAATTCTCCGGATCGTGAAAGCTCGGATGCGCGCCGATCGCCACGCCTTTCTGCACGGCCCAGCGTACGCAGTCGCGCATCGCGTTCGCACCGCCCGCATGCCACCCGCATGCGATGTTCGCGGACGTCACGAGGTCGAGCAGCGCCTCGTCCGAACCGCATCCTTCGCCGAGATCGGCATTCAGATCGATTTGCATGATGTTCCTCGTCCACTGATTGCGTGGCCCGTCTTCTCTACTGCGACTGCCTCCGGTACCGCTACCGCTATTGTCACGCCGCACGCGACTCGGCGCGGCGGCGCGCTTCCTCGCGCAGGTCGATCGCCACGTCGATCTGCCGCAGATACGCACGTTCCGCGGCCAGCGCGGCGCGCGCGGCGTCGGGCGTCGTGCGCACGAAGCGGATCGGCAGGTTGAGCCGCGCCTGCGCGAGTTTCCACAGATCCGCACGGATCACCGTGCCGATCTTCGGGTAGCCGCCGGTGGTCTGCGCGTCGTGCATCAGCACGATCGGCTGGCCGTTCGGCGGCACCTGGATCGTGCCGGGCAGCACTGCGTGCGACAGCAGCTCGGCCGGCCGCTCGCGCACGAGTTCGACGCCGGCAAGCCGGTAGCCCATGCGGTTGCTGTTCGCCGTGACCAGCCATTCTTCATCCCAGAACGCCTGCTGCGAATCGGCGGCGAACGACGCGTAGTCGGGGCCCGGCAGCACGCGCACCGGCATCGCCCACGGCGCATGCGCGGGGCGGTGACGGCGCGGCGGCTCGTCGACGCGCACGAACGCGCACCACGCCGGCGCCTTGACGCCGAATTCGGGGGCGTCGGCCGCGAGGCAACCCATCCCGGCCGGAAGCACGCCGACCGGGAGGCGATCGCCATCGCGCAGCGCGCGGCCGCCGAGGCCGCCGAAGCGCGAGGCGAGATCGGTGCTGCGCGAGCCGAGCATCGGCAGCACGTCGATGCCGCCGGCGATGCACAGGTAGCCGCGCATTCCGCGTTTCGCGGCGGGCAGCACGAGCGTCTGCCCGGCCTCGACCGGCAGGCTCCACCATGAATATACGCGCCGGCCGTCGAGCGTCGCACCGAACTCGGTGCCGGTGATCGCGATGCGGGTCGCGCGCGTGAAGCGGAAAGCGGCCGGGCCGATCGTGATCTCGACCGCCGCCGCATCGGGGCGGTTGCCGACCAGCCGGTTGCCGACTTCGAGCGCGAGGCCGTCGAGCGCGCCGCCCTGCGCGACGCCGAGATGGCGCGCGCCGCGGCGCCCGAGATCCTGCACGGTAGTCAGCGGGCCGGCCCGCACCACCTCGATGGTGCCCGGTACGTTGCTCTGGGTCATCGTGCGTCGACTCCCGCAATGGTGAAGCGCACGCGGTCGCCGGGCAGCAGCAGCGTCGGCTGCGGCCGCGCCGGATCGAACAGCACGTGCGACGTGCGGCCGATCAGTTGCCAGCCGCCGGGCGACGTGGCCGGGTAGATACCCGTCTGCGCGCCGCCGATGCCGACCGAGCCGGCCGGCACCTCGAGGCGCGGCGCCGCGCGGCGCGGCATGTGCAGCGCGGCGTCGAGCCCGCCGAGATACGCGAAGCCCGGCTGGAAGCCGACGAAGAACACGACGTAGGCGCCGGCCGCGTGGCGCGCGACGACTTCGTCGACCGACAGGCCGGTATGCGCGGCGACGGCGGGCAGATCGGGGCCGGCGGCGCCACCGTATTCGACCGGGATCTCGACCTCGCGGCCGTCCGCGTGCTCGACGTCGGCCGTCTCCCACGCGTCGCGCAGCGCCGGCGTGAGCGAATCGGCCGTCGTGGCGAGCGCATCGAATACGATCGTCAGGTTGTTCATGCCGGGCACGACGTCGATCACGTCGGGCCACGCGCGCGCGGCCTCGGCAACGGCCCAGACGCGGCGCTGGCAATCGAGCGTGGCGGGTGGCGGCACCTCGCAGACGAGGGCTGTATCACCGAGCGGATAAATGCGGGGTTGCGTCATCGGACTGGCACGGTTCGGACGGCAATGTTAGCGCACATTGTCGATAAAATATCGACAACTTCCCAATAAGCGTTTTCGCCTAGCCCGTATGTCGGGGCTTCTGGCGTACACTCGGCACACCCTGTCATCCGGCTTGCTCCGCCTTTCCATGAAGCGTCCTGCGACCAAGATCGTGTCATCCGAACACCTCGTTTCCGATTCGAGCGCGGAGCTGTCGGAACTCGAATACGGCCTCATCATGGCAGGCAATGCTTTCAATCGGTGGATGGTGCGCTGCATGTCGGCGGCCGGCGCGAAGGACATGACGGCGGTCGAGGTGTCGCTGCTGCATCACGTCAGCCATCGCGAACGCAAGAAGAAACTCGCCGACATCTGCTTCGTGCTCAATATCGAGGATACGCACGTCGCGACCTATGCGCTGAAAAAACTGATCGCCCGCGGCTATGTGAAGAGCGAGAAGAACGGCAAGGAAGTGTTCTTCTTCGCGACCGACGCGGGCCGCGAGCTGTGCCTGAAGTACCGTGAGGTGCGCGAGCATTGCCTGATCGAGACGCTGAAGGACAGCGGGCTCACCAACGAGCAGATCGGCGACGCGGCGCAGTTGCTGCGCAACGCATCGGGCCTGTACGACACGGCCGCGCGCGCGGCGGCGTCGCTGTAAACGGTTGCGCCGCGGGTGGCGCGCGGCACTGCGCTGACGGGCGCGCGACGACGGATGCGGCGCCGGCCGCCGCGTCATCCGGCGGCCGGGTGCAGCGCGCCGTCGGTCACGATCCAGTGCAGCGCGAGATCGTGCGCTTCGGCCGGCAGCGCGTCGACGCGGCACGCTTCATACGCGATGCCGACCGTCACGGGCGGTTCGCTGCCCGGCCATGCGGCAAGCGTGCGGTCGTAGTAGCCGCCGCCGTAGCCGAGCCGGTAGCGCTGCCGATCGAATCCCACGCAGGGAATCAGCAAAAGGTCGGGCACGACGACGATTCCCGACGCCGGTTCCGGAATCCGGTGATGACCTTCGCGCATCGGCGTGTGCGCGTCCCACGCATGGAACTCGAGCGGCGTGTGCCGTTCGTCGATCACGGGCAGTGCGGCCTGCCTGCCGGCACCGGCCGCGCACCACGCGAGCACCGCGTCGCGCGCATCGAATTCACCCGGCAGCGGCCAGTAGAACCCGACCGTACGCGGCGCGAGCCGTTCGAGCAGCGTGCGCAGCCGCGCGTCGAGCGCGGCGTTCGCGGCGGGTTGCGACGCGGCGTCGCGACGCGCGCCGGACAGCGTTTTGCGTAGTGCAACCTTCGGGTTCGGCACAGGGTTGCGTGCTATGCTTTCGCTCACTTCGTGCTCCATTCAAAACGATGTCGAACAGCCTTTTTCGAGTATATCGCGCGGTCGCGCTGACGCTTTCGGCCGCAGCGCTCGTCGCGGGCACGGCCGCATGCGCCGCGCCGAACGACGATACGGTCTCCGGGGACGACCAGACCTTCGTGCAGCTTCGTGAAGCCGCGCGTCGCAACGACGCCGCGAAAGCCGCGCAGCTCGCGTCGATGATCCCGAACTATCCGGTACCGTCCTACGTCGAGTATTTCCAGATCAAGCCGCAGTTGTTCGATTCGACGGGCCGCGCGCGCGTGGACGCGCCGGACGCGCCCGTGCAGTCGTTCCTGCAGCGCTACGACGGCCAGGCGATCGCCGACCGCCTGCGCAACGACTACCTGCTCGTGCTCGGCGCGCGCCACGACTGGCGCAACTTCGACGAGCAATACAAGCGCTTCGTGCTCGACGACGACACGCAGGTCAAGTGCTATGCGCTGGAATCGCGCGCGGCGCGCGGCGAGAACGTCGCCGAAGCGGCACGTGCGCTGCTCGTCGAGCCGAAGAACTACGGCGACGCGTGCGTCGACCTGATCACCGCGCTCACGGTCAACCAGCAGTTCACGAGCGACGACGTGTGGCAGCAGGCGCGCCTCGCATACGAGCAGAACTACACGACGCTCGGCGGCAAGATCGTCGATGCGCTCGGCCCGCGCCCGGTCGGCTTCGACCAGGCGACGAGCGCGCCGCCGCTGTACCTCGCGCGCGGCGTCGGCCCCGACGCCACCTCGCACCAGATCGCCCTGATCGCGCTCAGCCGCATGGCGCGCAACGATCCGGACGCCGCCGCCGGGATGCTGACCACGGTCGCGCCGTCGCTGACCAAGCAGGAGCAGGCGATCGCGTGGGGCGCGATCGGCTACCAGGGCGCGATCAAGCGCTCGCCGCTCGCATCGGTCTGGTATGCGAAATCGACGAATGCGCCGCTGTCGAACCCGGGCTACGAATGGCGCACGCGCGCCGCGCTGCTCGCCGGCAACTGGCCGATGGTGCGCTGGTCGATCGAGCAGATGCCGCCGTCGCTGCGCAACGATCCGGCGTGGATCTACTGGCATGCGCGCGCGCTCAAGCAGAGCGGCGACACGCTGCAGGCGAACCAGGAATTCGAGCAGGTCGCGGGCCAGTTCAACTTCTACGGGCAGCTCGCCGGCGAAGAGCTCGGCCAGCGCACGACGATCCCGCCGCGCACGAAGGTGAGCGACGCCGAGATCGATGCGATGAGCAAGATTCCCGGCTTCGCGCTCGCGCAGCGTTTCTACGCGCTGAACCTGCGCCTCGAAGGCAACCGCGAATGGAACTGGCCGCTGCGCGGGATGACCGATCGCCAGTTGCTGGCCGCGGCCGAATACGGCAAGCGCGTCGAGTTGCTCGACCGCACGGTCAACACGGCCGACCGCACGAAGGCCGAGCACGATTTCACGCTGCGCTACCCGTCGCCGTACCGCAACATCGTCGAGCGCTATGCGCAATCGACGGGCCTCGACATCGAGTGGGCGTACGGGCTGATCCGCCAGGAATCGCGCTTCATCATCAGCGCGCGTTCGTCGGTGGGCGCGGGCGGCCTGATGCAGCTGATGCCGGCCACCGCGCAAATGGTTGCGAAGAAGCTCGGCATGGGCACGATCTCGCGCGCGCAGATGCACGACATCGATACCAACATCCAGCTCGGCACCTGGTATCTGGCGGACATCTACAACAACTTCGACAGCTCGCCGGTGCTCGCCACGGCCGGCTACAACGCGGGCCCGGGCCGGCCGCGCCAGTGGCGCCAGGTGTTGACGCAGCCGGTCGAAGGCGCGATCTTCGCAGAAACGATTCCGTTCAACGAGACGCGCGACTACGTGAAGAACGTGCTGTCGAACACCGTCTATTACGCGGCGCTCTTCGAGGGCAAGCCGCAGTCGTTGAAGAAACGTTTAGGCATGATCTCGCCCTGATACGCAATCTTCACACTGCCGCGCGAGACGCGGCAGTGTTCTTTTGAGGCTCACGACATGGATCGCCAGACCGTCGCGCTGCTGGGCGGCACCGGCTTCATCGGCAGCCGGCTCGTCAATGCGCTGATCGAATCCGGCAAGCAGGTTCGGATCGGCACGCGCCGGCGTGACCACGCGCGCCACCTGCAGATGCTGCCGGTCGAAATCGTCGAGCTCGACGCGCTCGACACGCGCACGCTTGCGCGCTTCGTGGCCGGTGCGCACGCGGCGATCAACCTCGTCGGCGTGCTGCACGGCGGCCGCGGCACGCCGTACGGGCCCGGTTTCGCGAGCGCACACGTCACGCTGCCGGCCGCGCTCGCGACCGCCTGCACCGAGGCGGGCGTACAGCGCCTGCTGCACATGAGCGCGCTCGGCGCCGATTCGCACGGCGTGAGCATGTACCAGCGCTCGAAGGGCGACGGCGAGGCCGCGCTGCATGCGATCGCGGCGACCGATTCGCTTGCGCTGACGATCTTCCGTCCGTCGGTCGTGTTCGGCCCCGGCGATGCGTTCCTCAACACGTTCGCGGCCCTGCAGCGCTCGGTGCCGGTGCTGCCGCTCGCGATGCCCGACGCGCGCTTCCAGCCGGTGTTCGTCGGCGATGTCGTGCGCGCGTTCGTCAACACGCTCGATCTCGCGGCCGCACACGGCAAGACCTACGAACTCGGCGGCCCGACCGTCTACACGCTCGAGCAGCTGGTGCGCTATTGCGGCACGCTGGTCGGCCGGCAGGCACGCATCGTGCGGCTGCCCGACGCGCTCGCGCGGCTGCAGGCGAGCGTGTTCGAATGCCTGCCCGGCGAGCCCGTGCTCACGCGCGACAATCTCGCGACGATGTCGGTGCCGAACGTGCTGTCGGGGCCGCTCGCGCCGGAACTCGGGATCTCGCCCGCGAGTCTCGAAAGCATCGCGCCCGCGTATCTCGGTCAGGCCGCGCAGCGCTCCCGGTTCGACTGGTTCCGCTCGCGCCGCTAGGCCGGCAGCGTCTTCCCTTTCACTTTCGCGTTTTCCGGATCACCGTCATGAAACTCGTCATTGGAGACAAGAACTATTCGTCGTGGTCGATGCGCCCGTGGCTGCTGCTCACGCATTTCGGCATCCCGTTCGACGAGATCGCGATCGAGCTGCGCCACGATGACACGGCCGCGCGCATCCGCGAGTATTCGCCGTCCGGCAAGGTGCCGTGCCTGGTCGACGACCACGGCGTCGCGATCTGGGATTCGCTCGCGATCGCCGAGACGCTCGCCGAACGCTATCCGCAGTTTCCGATGTGGCCGGCCGATCCGCTCGAGCGCGCGCATGCGCGCTGCGTCTCGGCCGAGATGCATTCGGGCTTCGCGGCGCTGCGCACGCAGATGGGCATGAACGTGCGCGCGTCGATGCCGGGGCGCGGCGCGACCCCCGACGCGCTCGCCGATGTCGCGCGCATCGATGCGCTGTGGAGCGCGTGTCTCGAGGCGTCGGGCGGGCCGTTCCTGTTCGGCGAATTCGGCATTGCCGATGCGATGTACGCGCCCGTCGTGATGCGCTTCAACACGTACGCGCCGGGCCTGTCGCCGGAAGCGGCCGGCTATGCGGCGCGCGTGACGGCGCTGCCGGCCGTCCAGCGCTGGATCGACGCCGCGCGCCGCGAGACGAACGTGATCGCCGAATACGAGCCTCAGCCATGAATATCTACGCAGTAGGCGGCGCCATCCGCGACGAGCTGCTCGGCGTGCCCGTGCAGGACCGCGATTACGTGGTGGTGGGTGCGACCCCCGAGCAGATGGCCGCGCAGGGGTTCCGGCCGGTCGGCAAGGATTTCCCGGTATTCCTGCATCCGCGGACGCAGGAGGAGTACGCGCTCGCGCGCACCGAGCGCAAGACGGCGGCCGGCTATCACGGCTTCCAGTTCCACTACGCGCCGGACGTGACGCTCGACGAGGATCTCGCGCGGCGCGACCTGACGATCAACGCGATGGCGCGCGAGGTGAGCCCGGAGGGCGACCTGGTCGGGCCGGTGATCGATCCGTTCGACGGGCAGGCCGACCTGCGTGCGCGCGTGTTCCGGCATGTGAGCGACGCCTTCGTCGAGGATCCGGTGCGGATCCTGCGCATCGCCCGCTTCGCCGCGCGGTTCGCGGATTTCACGGTGGCGGACGAAACGCTCGCGCTGATGCGGCGGATGGTCGACGCGGGCGAGGTCGACGCGCTCGTGCCTGAGCGCGTGTGGCAGGAAATCGCGCGCGGGCTGATGGAAGCGAAGCCGTCGCGGATGTTCGCGGTACTGCGCGAGTGCGGCGCGCTCGCGCGCATCCTGCCGGAAGTCGATGCGTTGTGGGGCGTGCCGCAGCGCGCCGACTACCACCCGGAAGTCGACACGGGCGTGCACGTGATGATGGTCGTCGACTACGCGGCGAAGCAGGGTTATTCGCTGCCGGTGCGCTTCGCGGCGCTCACGCACGATCTCGGCAAGGCGACGACGCCCGCCGACGTGCTGCCGCGCCACGTCGGCCACGAGGGGCGCAGCGTCGACCTGCTCAAGCCGTTGTGCGAGCGGTTGCGCGTGCCGAACGAATGCCGCGATCTCGCGCTGGTCGTCGCGCGCGAGCACGGCAACCTGCATCGCGTGATGGAGATGGGTGCGGCCGCGCTGGTGCGGCTGTTCGAGCGCAGCGACGCGCTGCGCAAGCCGGCACGTTTCGCCGAAATGCTGCAGGCATGCGAATCGGATGCGCGCGGGCGGCTCGGGCTCGAAGCGCAGCCGTATCCGCAGGCCGAGCGGCTGCGCGTCGCGCTCGCGGCCGCGCGCAGCGTCGATGCCGGCGCAATCGCGCGCGGCATCGGCAACGATACGGAGAAGATCAAGGACGCCGTGCATCGCGCACGGATCGAGGCCGTCGCGCAGGCGCTCGAGATCGGCGAATAGGGGCGGTGAATAGGGCCGGCGGGAAGGGCGTGCGTCGCCCTGCCGGCAACCGTTAAGACTTCTTCTTGCGCGCCGGCTTCGCGGCCGCCGGGCGTTTGCCGGCGGATGCGCGCGGCTTGGCCGCGGCCTTTTTTGCCTTTCCCGTCGTGCCGGCGTCGCGATCGCGCTCCGCCCGCTTGGGCGCCGGCCCGCGGCGGCTCACGCGCGGCTCGCCCGGCGTCGCACGCGCGGCGGGCGCCGGTTTCCCGGCGTCCATCGTCGCCGACACGAACCCGGTGCCACGGTCGTCGAACAGCGGCAGCGTGCCGACCGTGATCACCTCGGCCGGCCCGTCGCCCACGTTGGCGACCCGGTGCCGCTTGCGCGCGTCGAAGTGCAGCGAGTCGCCGGGCGACAGTGGGTAATCCTTCTTGCCGACCGTGTAGCAGATCCGGCCGGCCAGTACGTACACGAATTCGTCGCCGCCGTGCGCGACCCATTCCGAGCGGTAGCCTTCCATCATCTGCACCTTGACCGCATTGATCTGGCTGCCGTCGAACGTGGTGGAGAGGCGCTCGTACCACTGCGACCTGGCGTCGAGCGCGTACGGCTTGCGGCGGCCCTCGTACGAATCGGGCTGGGCCTGGCGCGGCTGGTCGACCAGCGCGCCGAGCGGCACGCCGAGTGCCTTCGCGACGTTGACGAGCGACGACAGCGAGATACCGGTGAGGTGGCGCTCGACCTGGGACAGGAACCCGACCGACAGTTTCGCTTCGGTCGCGACTTCCAGCAGCGTCTTCTTCGCTTCCCGGCGCAGGCGGCGAATGCGCTGGCCGATACGCATGATGTCTGAATCCATGAATCTCTTTCGTGACAACGAGTCGGGAGGCGAGCGGACGGGCGGTGCAGTCGCCGGACGGTGATTTTCGCGCATCGCCCGAAGCACGGCCGTCGGGACGGCGAATTGTACCGCGCAGCATCGCCGGACGAATTCCCGTTGTGCCGAGATGCGCAGGCGCCGCGCCGATTTTAGCCCTACGAAAATTTGAGCTTGACCTCAATTTCGACGTGCTCTAGATTCTGTCGCGCGTATCAAAAAAAGTTAAGTGGGACGAAAATTTTTTTAAGGACCTGCTGCCGGAACGGCACGGCGGTCCGGCGCCGTGCCGCGCCGGGCCGAACGTCCACCCGCAGCGGCGCCGTGCCGCATCAGGCCTGCCTCGGGCCTGCACCCCCGCCGCGTCACCGCCGGCCGCCGACAACAATGCATAACGGGCTTCCGATGATCGATCGACTGAAATACAGCTTCTCCGGCCTTCCCCCGTACGACGCGTCCGTCGTCGACACGCAGGCGGGCCTGTCGCGCCTGCTCGATGCCGCGCGGCTCGACGCGGTGCTGGTCACGTCGCAGGACGAATACGTGACCGAGTACCTGCCGCTCCTAAACAATCCGCGCTACGCGGTGTCGGGTTTCGACGGCTCGGCCGGCTGCGGGATCTTCCTGAGCGCGGCGACCGCGCAGGCGCTCGATCTGCCCCCGTTCGTGCTGTTCGTCGACGGCCGCTATCACCTGCAGGCCGAGCAGCAGTGCGATCCGGCGCGCGTGCGCATCGAGAAGCTCGGGATGAACGTGACGATCTGGCAGGCGATGGCCGACTGGCTGGTCGCGCACGGCAGCCGGCTCGCGCGGGTCGGCTACGACGCGCGGCGGATCAGCGTCGCGCAGCGCGATCGCCTGTTCGAGCAGACGCAGGCCGCGTCGCTCGACTGGACGAGCCTCGCCGACCGGGAGATCGATCGTGCGATCGCGCTGCCGGGCTGGGTCGTCGAGCGGCCGATCTTCGAAGTGCCGGAAGCGGCGACGGGCCTGAGCGTCGCGCAGAACCTCGACACGCTGAACCGCCAGCTCGCCGCGCATACCGGCGCGCCGGACGGCAAGACCGCGTTCTTCACCTGCGCGTCGGACGATCTCGCGTATCTGCTGAACAGCCGCGGCTATCACATTCCGAATGCGTCGTCGCACCTCGGCTTCCTGTTCGCGGTCGGCGGCCAGGTGGCGTTGTTCCTGCCGGAAGGCTGCGACCGCTGCGAGGTCACGCTCGCGTCGTATCCGGCGCTGCACGTGATCCGGCGCGATGTCGCGGCGCTCGAGCGCTTTCTCGCACAGTTCGACGTCGAGCACGTGTGCTACGGCTTCGAATCGGTGAACTGCGCGCTCGTCGACGCGGTGAAGCGCGTGTGGCCGCAAGCGCGGCAGGCCGACTTCAACCCGGTCGAGGCGATGCGCGCCAGCAAGACGCCGGCGGTGCTCGCCCGGTTCCGCGACGCGTTCGCGCGCAGCTCCGCGGCGATCGCCGAGACGATGCGCTGGGCGAAGGCCGGCGAGCCGGGCGTGCGCCACACCGAATACGACCTGGCGCGCACGATCAACGACGCGTACGGCGCACGCTCGGCGGTGGCGCTGACGTTTCCGTCGATCGCGGCGAACGGCGCGAACAGCGCGTTCGCGCATTACACCGCGGCGAGCGCCGACGTCGAGCTGACGGAAGGCGAACTCGTGCTGCTCGACAGCGGCGCGTACTACGAAGCGGGCTTCGCGACGGACTGCACGCGTGTGGTACTGCGCCGGACCCGGCCGGAGACGGTCGCGCAGCCGTGGCAGCGCGAGATCTACACGGTCGCGCTGAAGGCCTGCATCAAGGGGCTCGTCACGCGCTTCCCGAGCACCGCGAAGGGCGGCGACGTCGATGCGCTCGTGCGGCAGGTGTGCCGCGACCACGGCCACGATTTCGGTCACGGCACCGGGCACGGCGTCGGGATTCACGTGCACGAGGGCGGCGTGCGGTTCGCGCCGGGCGCGAAGTACGGGCTCGTGCCCAATGCGGTGGTTTCGGTCGAGCCGGGCATCTACGTGCCGGGCAAGGGCGGCGTGCGGATCGAGAACATCGTGATCATCCACCGGGACGACGCGCAGCCGGATACCGTCACGTTCGAGAACATCGTGACGGTCGGCTACGACTGGGACCTGATCGATCTCGACCTGCTGGACGACGACGAGCGCGCGTACCTGCGCGACTACGAGCGGCTGTGCGTGGAGCGCGGCACGCAGGTCACCGCGTGTCCGCTGCTGTAGGCACTGCCGCCCGCGCCGGTCAGTTCAGCAGGCGCGCACGCACCAGCGGCGCGATCCGCTCGGCGAGCCACGCATGCGTGCGCGTGGTGGGGTGCAGCGTGTCCCAGAATACGAAGCGCGCCGGATCGCGGCAGTCGGCACGCGGTGTCTGCGCGCTCACGTAGGTGAGCGACGACGGCTTCGGGATGTCGAGGCACGAACGCTTCGCGTCGTCGAAGCCGTACTGGGCCGGGTGGCTCAGCAGGTCGTCGAACAGCGCATACGCGTCGAATACCTCGAGCCGCAGCGTCGCGCCGTAGCGGGCGCGCAGCGCGGCGGCCGCGTCCGCGAGGCGCCGGTTGTAGTCCTTCACCTGCGCGGCGACGCTCGCGGTGTCGGTGCGGGTCGCGAACACCGGCGCGCGCGACACGTCCGGCAGCGTGACGAGCAGGATCCGCGTCGCGCCGGCCGCGGCGAGCCGCTCGAGGCTGTCGCGCACCGCATTCGCCGCCTGCTCGGGCGAGCGCCCGTAGTTCACCAGGTCGTTGCCGCCCGCGAACACCGCGAACAGCGTGTTGGCGGGCCGGTAGTCCGGCGCGCGATCCATGTATTCGCGCCACGAGTCGATCTGCTGCACGAGGCCCGGCACCACGAGGTACTGGTCGGTCGCCGCACCGCCGATCGCCCAGTTGTAGAACGGCAGCCGCAGCGCGTTCGCGAGATATTCGGCCCACACCGGGCCGTTGCTGAAGCGCCCCGCCTGCCAGCTCGTGCCGTTCGGCAGCTTCCACTGGCTCGCGTTGAACATGTTCTGCGTGTCGGACAGGCTGTCGCCGAACACGATCAGCTTGTTGACGCGCGCGTCCTGCTGCGCGGCGTCGATGGTCCACACCGTGTAGTTGAACGACAGCGCGTTGTTCGCCGCGACCGCCTGCACGAGGTCGGACTGGATGCCCTTCGCGGCCAGCGTCTTGCGACACACGTCGGCGAGCGTGTCCTGCGTCGTCGTGCTGTAGAACATGTTCTTCCACTGCGTGATGCCGTCTGCCCACCAGTACCCGGACACGCGATACCAGTCGCCGCCGACGGGATTGCGCGCCCATTCGTAGGTCGCGGCCGGCTTCAGCGGATCCGCGTCGATCCGGTACCAGCAGCGCAGGTACGTGTAGGTGTCGGATCCGCGGCGCGACGCGCGCGGCGTGGCGCTTGGCGGGCTCGATGCGGCCGGCGGCACGATGTCGGGGCCGGCCGGCGACAGCGCCATGTCGCCCGTCGGCGTGGGCAGCGGCGCGGGGCGGGCGGCGTGCGCGACGGGGAGCGTCAACGCGGCGCCCAGCGTGGCGACAGCGGAAACAGCGGCGACGCGGGATGAAAACGGAATGCGGAAATATGGCATGCGGCCCTCTTCTGATTGTTGTGACGGGACGGCGGCGCGGCTGCGCGACCGTGTATCGGAAGGGACCGTGAATGCCGGGCTCGGGCCCGGTCTGTCGAAACGTGAAATGCCGCGCATGGCGGCGCAATGCGGAAAGTACGGTGGCGGCGCTGCCGCCGGTCGGTCAGTGTATCAGCGCGCGAGAGCCGACACGCGCCCGTCGGGGCCGTAGACGCCGGCCGGCGCGGGCGCCGAGCGCAGTACCGCGAGCGCGCGCTCGTTGTAGTCCATCCGGATCCGGATCAGCATCCCGTTGTTCGCATTGGCCTGGCGCGCGCGTTCGGCGGACTGCTGCAGCAACTGCCAGCGGCCGGCGAGGCGGGCATCGCGCTCGGCGGCCTGGTCCATCCCCTTCTTGCCGGCCGGAAAGCCGAGTGCGGAAAGCTGCGTGTCGCGCGTGCGTTCGAGCTGCGCGAGCCGGTCGATCAGCTCGCTTTTCTTCTCGACGATTCCGGGCAGCATCTCGAGCGGCTGCGCCATCGTCAGCGCCTTTTCCTCGTACGCGAGCAGGGACGCGAACGCCTCGACCGTCGCGTGTTCGTCGTTGACCGTGGCCAGCAGCTCTTCTCTCATCGCGTCATGCTCGTCGCGCCGGCGCGGGTAAATGCGCCGGCAAACCGGGGGGGCCGGCCTTGCGAGGCCGGCTTCAGTTGCCCGGGCGCTGCTGCTGCAGCAACTCTCGGGCGGTATTCAATACGCCGTCGGCGATCTTGTTCGCGTCGATCGTCAGCGTGCCGTTGTTCAGCGCGTCCTTGATCGACTGGACCAGGCCCGCGTCGATATCGCCGTTGCCGGACGCGGATACCGAGCGCAACCGGCCGGACAGACCCGACAGGTTCACGCTCGTGTCACCGCCGGTCGACCCCGCATCGGCCGCCTGCGCGGACGAGGACGAGGCCGTGCCGGATGGCGCACGGGTCGCGCCGTTGCCGGTCGGCGCCAGGGGGCTCGGGTTCGGAGTGGAATCGATCTTCACGATGGGTTTCCTGTTCGGTTTGACCCAGATAACGGCCGGGTCGGCCCGAACTTTAGCATCGCGAGCCCCAAATGCTCCGAATAAACAATTCTTTACATTCTTGCCGCTGGATCCGTCCCTATAGCGGAATTTCCACGGTGCCGGCGTCCTTGACGATCGCCGTGACGATCTGGCCCGCTGCCATCCGCACCCGCACCGACTGGCCGGGCGCCGCATTCGCCAGCGCGCTGCCCTCGGCCGAAATCGTGAAGCCGGGCCCGGCCGCGACGACCCGCACCGTCTGGCCGGCCGACACCGACGCCGCGCTCTTCAGCAGGTCCTGCCGCAGCGGCAGCCCGGCCGAGATGCGCGCGAGCGCGGTCGCGCCGATCGCCTGCGCCGGATCGGTGATCACCGCGAGCGGGAGCACCGTCAGGTCGCCGTCGCGGGCGACCAGGTCGGCCGCGGAAAGCGGCTCGCCGGGCGCGATCTGGCGAGCGGCGACGTAGTAGGTGGCCTGCACGGTGACTTTCGCCTGCAGGTAGACGGTCCACGGCCGCTCGCCCGCGCAGCGCACGCCGACCGTCGTGCGGCCCCACAGGCGCGCGCCGGTCGGCATGAACGGTTCGAGCGTGGTGCATGCGGCGAGCCCGCGCGGAAACGCGGTCGTGACCGTCGCGGTGGCCTTGCCGGGCAGGCCCGCGATCTGCTGCTGCAGGAACGCGAGGGCCGCGCGGCGGATCGACTCGGGATCCTGCTGGCCGGGCGGCGTCGCGGGCTGGGCCGCGTTGGCGGCATTGGCCGCCGGGGCCGGGTTCGCGGAAACCGGGACGGCGCGCGGGGCCGGTGCGGCCGACGCGGCACGGGCCGTCGCCACGCGTGCGGCCATGGCCGGCTGTGGGGTCGATCGTGCGGAATTCGACGCGGGTTCGGCTGTGCCGGCGACGACCGTCGCGATCGCGTTCGGATCGGCGGCGCGCGGCGCGCCATATCCGGTTGTGGCGTTCATGCGGGCGGCTGCGTAGACCGGGCGCGGCGCCGGGGCTGGCGCAGGAGCCGGCGGCGGGACGGTCGTCACGACCATCGTGCCGGCCGGTTGCGCCGCGTAGCCGGTACCGGACGCGCCGGCGGCGACGCCCGCGCTCCCGCCCGCGCCGCTCGCTGCGCGCCCCGTGTCCGGCGCCAGGCCCGCACCCGGCGCCATCGCCGCATTCCCGCCGAACTGCCCGCCGCTCGCCGCATTGGCGTGCGCGATTGCGGTTTCTGCCGTCTCGCCGCGCCCGGGAATCACGATCATCCCGTCGTCAGCGTGCGCGGCCGGGGCGGCGATCCACAGCGCCGCGGCGAGCGCAAACGCACGCCGGACGTGCGTGAGCCGCCCGTTCCTTTCGCGAAGTGCGCTGCCAGTCATCGCCGTATCCCCGATCCGTTGCTCCGCTTCGCATTCTAGGGAGCGGGGCGGTCGCGCAAACGATGAATAGAGGGGGCCTTTGCCGCGTTATTCGCCCGATTGCCGGTTGCGTCCGACGCCTACCATCGCTGTCATGGAAAAAAGCCTCTCGCGTCGCCATCCGGCATGAGGGGCGTGCAGCGCTTCATACGGAGAGACGCACACATGCTGGACAAACTCGATGCGGAATTCGCGTTCGGCCGACAGGCGCTGGACGTGCGCGCCTACCGGCAGGAACTGCTGTCGTCGAACATCGCGAACTCCGACACGCCCGGCTACCAGGCCCGCGACGTCGATTTCGCGTCGACGCTCGCGCGCTCGCTGAAGCAGGCGGGCGGCGGCCTCGCGCCGAGCAACGCGGCGCAACTGCCGATGGCGCAGCCGGCCGGCGTGACGAACGGGATATCGATGGTGTCGACGGCGGCGGGCCACATGGCCGGCACCGCGAAGCTGATCCCGACGGGCGGCCCGTCGGACGACTACGGCCGTGCGCAATACCGGATGCCGCTGCAGCCGGCGCTCGACGGCAACACGGTCGATCTCGACGTCGAGCGGGTGCAGTTCGCGAACAACGCGCTGCACTACCAGACCGGGATGACCGTGATGACCCAGCAGATCAAGGCGATGATCGCCGCGATCACGTCGAACCAGTGATGGCGCGCACCGCGTCCGAATCCGAGCAAAAGGAGCTTCCATGCCTTCGTTGATGAACATCTTCGGCGTCGCCGGCTCGGCGCTGTCCGCGCAGTCGCAGCGCCTGAACGTCACCGCGTCGAACCTGGCGAACGCCGACAGCGCGACCGGCCCCGACGGCAAGCCGTACAAGGCCAAGCAGGTCGTGTTCGCGACCGACCCGATCGGCGGCGCGCGCACCGCATCCGGCCAGGGCGTGGGCGGCGTGCGCGTGACGAAGGTGATGGACGACCCGTCGCCGATGAAGTCGACCTACGACCCGTCGAACCCGGCCGCCGATTCGAACGGCTACGTGCAGATGCCGAACGTCGATCCGGTGCA
Organism: Burkholderia sp. 4NA327C6; assembly: GCF_005502655.1. Taxonomy (NCBI): domain Bacteria; kingdom Pseudomonadati; phylum Pseudomonadota; class Betaproteobacteria; order Burkholderiales; family Burkholderiaceae; genus Burkholderia; species Burkholderia sp. 4NA327C6. Next base: position 44,650 of record NZ_SCNZ01000045.1, read on the forward strand.
GGAGATGGTGAACATGATCTCGGCATCGCGCTCGTACCAGGCCAACGTCGAGACGCTGAACACCGCGAAGACGCTGATGCTCAAGACGCTGACGATCGGCTCGTAAGCCGCGCCGACCGACCTTACAGACAGTCCAGAAACAAGGCCACCCAGGATGACTTCCTCCAGCACGACGATCGGCGGCAACGGCACCAACGTGTCGAACCTGCCGACCGACACGATGAACACCAACAAAGTGTCGACCAACGGCACGTCGGCGAGCGACCTGCAGGCGACGTTCCTGAAGCTGCTCGTCACGCAGCTGCAGAACCAGGATCCGACCAGCCCGGTCGACAGCTCGCAGATGACGTCGCAGCTCGCGCAGATCAACACGGTGAGCGGCATCGCGCAACTGAACACGTCGCTCACGTCGCTGTCCTCGCAGCTCACGGCCGGCCAGCAGACGCAGGCCGCGCTGCTGATCGGCACGAACGTGCTCGCGCCGGGCAACGCGGTCGCGGTGAAGAGCGGCGCGGCGTCGCCGTTCGGCGTGTCGCTCGCGAGCTCGGTGTCGAACCTGACGATCACCGTGAAGAACGCGGCGGGCACCGTGGTGAACACGATCAACGCGGGCGCGCAGTCGGCCGGCACCGTGCCGTTCAACTGGACGCCGACCGACGCGGCGGGCAATGCACTGCCGGACGGCAAGTACACAGTCAGCGCGTCGTACACCGACAGCAACGGCACGCCGCAGCCGGCCACGACGCTCGCGGCGTCGACCGTGCAGAGCGTGATCAAGCAGGCGGACGGCACGGCGGGGCTCGTGCTGTCAAACGGCACGACCGTGGGGCTGACCCAGGTTGCGTCGATTTTCCCGAATACCACGTCGTCCGCGTCGAATTCGTCCGGCAGCGGCACCCCCTCCAACTGATACTGACCGAGCAATCTCGAAACGGAGACCGAAATGGGTTATCAACAGGGTCTGAGCGGCCTCGCGGGTGCATCGAACGCGCTCGACGTGATCGGCAACAACATCGCGAACGCGAACACGGTCGGCTTCAAGTCGAGCACCGCGCAGTTCGCCGACATGTACGCGAACTCGGTCGCGACGTCGACCAACACGCAGATCGGTATCGGCACGACGCTGAACGCGGTGGCGCAGAATTTCGGCCAGGGCACGATCAACACGACGAGCTCGTCGCTCGACGTCGCGATCAACGGCAACGGCTTCTTCCAGATGTCGAACAACGGCGTGACGACGTACTCGCGCGACGGCACGTTCCAGCGCGACAAGAACGGCTTCATCGTCGACTCGCAAGGCCGTAACCTGATGGGCTACGCGGCCAACAACGGCGGCGTGATCAACACCGCGCAGACCGTGCCGCTGCAGGCGCCGACGACCAACATCGCGCCGACCGCGACGACCAAGATCTCCGCGCAGTTCAACCTGAACTCGCAGGACACGGTGCCGACCAAGACGCCGTTCAGCGCGACCGACAACACGACCTACAACTACTCGACGTCGATCCAGGTGTACGACTCGCTGGGCGGTTCGCAGGCGGTCAACATGTACTTCGTGAAGTCGGCGGCCGGCACGTGGGAAGCGTACGCGGGCGTGCAGGGCGGCGCCACGACCGATCTCGGCACGGTCACCTTCAATTCGTCGGGCGCGATCCAGAGCACGACCACGGGCACGCCGCCCGCGCCGACCACGTCGGTCGGCCAGTTCCAGTTCACGGTGCCGAACACCGACGGCTCGGCGACGCCGCAGAGCCTCACGCTCGACCTGACCGGCACGACGCAGTACGGCGGCAAGGACGGCGTGAACAACCTCGCGCAGGACGGCTACGCGAGCGGCACGCTCACGACCTACACGATCGGCACCGACGGCAAGCTGACCGGCAACTACTCGAACGGCCAGACCGCCGTGCTCGGCCAGATCGCGCTTGCGAACTTCAACAACCCGAACGGGCTGGTGAACCTCGGCGGCAACCAGTACGCGGAAAGCTCCGCGTCGGGCGTGCCGCAGATCTCCGCGCCGGGCAGCACGAACCACGGCAAGCTGCAGGGCAGCGCGCTGGAAAACTCGAACGTCGACCTCACGTCGCAGCTCGTCAACCTGATCACCGCGCAGCGCAACTACCAGGCGAACGCGCAGACGATCAAGACGCAGCAGGCCGTCGACCAGACGATCATCAACCTGTAAGCGCGGACAACCGGCAGCCATGGACCGACTGATCTACACGGCGATGACGGGCGCGTCGCAGTCGCTCGACCAGCAGGCGGTGGTCGCGAACAACCTCGCGAACGCATCGACGACGGGCTTTCGCGCGCAACTCGCGACGTATCGCGCGGTGCCGATGAATTTCGGCGACGGCAGCAACGTCGACCCGACGACGACGCGCACCTACGTGCTCGCGTCGACGCCCGGCGCCGACTACGCGCCGGGTCCGATCACGCGCACCGGCAACCCGCTCGACGTCGCCGTGCAGGGCGCGGGCTGGCTGGCGGTGCAGGCGGCCGACGGCAGCGAAGGGTACACGCGCGCCGGCAACCTGCACGTCGACGAGAACGGCCAGCTCGTCACCGCGAGCAACCTGCCGGTGGTCGGCAACGGCGGCCCGATCTCGGTGCCGCCGAACGCGGAAGTGACGATCGGCAAGGACGGCACGATTTCCGCGCTGATGCCGGGCGACCCGCCGACGGCGGTCGCGATCGTCGACCAGATGAAGCTCGTGAACCCCGACCCGGCCACGCTCACGCGCGGCAACGACGGGCTGTTCCGCACCGCCGACGGCAATCCGGCCGACGCCGACCCGAACGTGGTCGTCACGCCGAATTCGCTCGAAGGCAGCAACGTCAACCCGGTGAGCGCGATGGTCGCGATGATCGACAACGCGCGTGCGTTCCAGCTTCAGTCGAAGCTGATCCAGACGGCCGACCAGAACGAGCAGACGGCGAACCAGCTGCTCAACTTCAGCTGAGCGCCCGCGCCAGCCTACGCAGGAGACCTGACAAATGAACCGTTCGCTCTACATCGCCGCCACCGGCATGAATGCGCAGCAGGCGCAGATGGACGTGATTTCGAACAACCTCGCGAACACCAGCACGAACGGCTTCAAGGCGTCGCGCGCGGTGTTCGAGGATCTGCTGTACCAGACCATCCGCCAGCCGGGCGCGAACTCGACGCAGCAGACGGAACTGCCGTCGGGCCTGCAGCTCGGCACCGGCGTGCAGCAGGTCGCGACCGAGCGCCTGTACACGCAGGGCGGCCTCACGCAGACCGGCAACTCGAAGGACGTCGCGATCAACGGCGCGGGCTTCTTCCAGGTGGTGATGCCGGACGGCACGAACGCCTACACGCGCGACGGCTCGTTCCAGACCAACGCGCAGGGCCAGCTCGTCACGTCGAGCGGCTACCAGATCCTGCCGGCGATCACGATCCCGCAGAACGCGACGTCGCTGACGATCGGCAAGGACGGCGTCGTGACGATCACGCAGGCGGGCTCGACCAATTCGGTGCAGATCGGCTCGCTGCAGGTCGCGACCTTCATCAACCCGGCCGGCCTCGAGGCGCGCGGCGAGAACCTGTTCTCCGAGACGACGTCGTCGGGCGCGCCGAACGTGTCGCAACCGGGCCTGAACGGCGCGGGCACGCTCAGCCAGAACTACGTCGAATCGTCGAACGTGAACGTCGTGCAGGAGCTCGTCAACATGATCCAGACGCAGCGTGCCTACGAGATCAACAGCAAGGCCGTGACGACGTCCGACCAGATGCTGCAGACCGTCACGCAGATGAAGAGCTAACCGGAACACCCGCCGTCGCCATGAAGCAGGTTCGCCTCCTCCCGTCAGCCACCGTCCGCGCCGCATGCGCGGTCGCGGTGGCGGCGCTCGCCGCCGGTTGCGCGCAGATTCCGCGCGATCCGATCATCCAGCAGCCGATGACGGCGCAGCCGCCGACGCCGATGTCGATGCAGGCGCCCGGCTCGATCTACAACCCGGGCTACGCGGGGCGGCCGCTCTTCGAGGATCAGCGTCCGCGCAACGTCGGCGACATCCTGACGATCATGATCGCGGAGAACATCAACGCGACCAAGTCGTCGGGCGCGAACACGAACCGGCAGGGCAACACCGACTTCAACGTGCCGACGGCCGGCTTCCTCGGCGGGCTGTTCGCGAAGGCGAACCTGTCGGCGGCGGGCAACAACAAGTTCGCGGCGACCGGCGGCGCGAGCGCGGCGAACACGTTCAACGGCACGATCACGGTGACCGTCACCAACGTGCTGCCGAACGGCAACCTGGTGGTCAGCGGCGAGAAGCAGATGCTGATCAACCAGGGCAACGAATTCGTACGCTTCTCGGGTGTCGTGAACCCGAACACGATCTCGGGCGCGAACTCCGTCTACTCGACGCAGGTCGCCGACGCGAAGATCGAATACTCGTCGAAGGGCTACATCAACGAAGCCGAGACGATGGGCTGGCTGCAGCGCTTCTTCCTCAACATCGCGCCGTGGTGATGACGATGAAGAAGATGCTTCTCGACCGCTTCCCGGCCCGCGCGCAGGCCGCCGCACGGCTCGCCGTCGCGTTCGCGGCGGTGGCCGCGGCGTGCTTGCTCGGCGCGGCGCCCGCGCACGCGGAACGCCTGAAGGATCTCGCGCAGATCCAGGGCGTGCGCGACAACCCGCTGATCGGCTATGGCCTCGTCGTCGGCCTCGACGGCACGGGCGACCAGACGATGCAGACGCCGTTCACGACGCAGACGCTCGCGAACATGCTCGCGAACCTCGGCATCTCGATCAACAACGGTTCGGCCAACGGCGGCGCGTCGCAGCTGAGCAACATGCAGCTGAAGAACGTCGCGGCCGTGATGGTGACCGCCACGCTGCCGCCGTTCGCGCGGCCGGGCGAGGCGCTCGACGTCACCGTGTCGTCGCTCGGCAACGCGAAGAGCCTGCGCGGCGGCACGCTGCTGCTGACGCCGCTGAAAGGCGCGGACGGCCAGGTCTATGCGCTCGCGCAGGGCAACATGGCGGTCGGCGGCGCCGGCGCCAGCGCGAACGGCAGCCGCGTGCAGGTGAACCAGCTCGCGGCCGGCCGGATCGTCGGCGGCGCGATCGTCGAGCGTTCGGTGCCGAACGCGATCGCGCAGATGAACGGCGTGCTGCAGCTGCAACTGAACGACATGGATTACGGCACCGCGCAGCGGATCGTGTCCGCGGTCAATTCGAGCTTCGGCCCGGGCACCGCGACGGCGCTCGACGGCCGCACGATCCAGCTGGCCGCGCCGGCCGATTCGGCGCAGCAGGTCGCGTTCATGGCGCGGCTGCAGAACCTCGACGTCAGCCCGGACAAGGCCGCGGCGAAGGTGATCCTGAACGCGCGCACCGGCTCGATCGTGATGAACCAGATGGTCACGCTGCAGAGCTGCGCGGTCGCGCACGGCAACCTGTCGGTCGTGGTCAACACGCAGCCGGTGGTATCGCAGCCGGGGCCGTTCTCGAACGGGCAGACGGTGGTGGCGCAGCAGTCGCAGATCCAGCTGAAGCAGGACAACGGCGCGCTGAAGATGGTGACGGCCGGCGCGAATCTCGCCGACGTCGTGAAGGCGCTGAATACGCTCGGCGCAACGCCCGCGGACCTGATGTCGATCCTGCAGGCGATGAAGGCCGCCGGCGCGCTGCGCGCCGACCTGGAGATCATCTAAATGGCAGCCAGTCTCCCGAACGCGAACGACCTCACGCAGCGCTTTGCGCTCGACGTGCAGGGTTTCGACGCCCTGCGCGCGCAGGCGAAGCAGTCGCCGCAGGCCGGCGCGAAGGCGGTCGCCGGCCAATTCGACGCGATGTTCACGCAGATGATGCTCAAGAGCATGCGCGACGCGTCGCCCGACGGCGGGCTGTTCGATTCGCATACGTCGAAGATGTACACGTCGATGCTCGACCAGCAGCTCGCGCAGCAGATGTCGACGCGCGGGATCGGCGTGGCCGACGCGCTGATGAAGCAGCTGCTGCGCAATGCGGGGCAGGGCGCGGGCAGCGACACGGCGGCCGACGTCGGCGCGGCCGGGCTGGGCGCGGCCGGCCTCGGCGGGTCCGGCAACGAAGGCGGCCTCGCCGCGATGAACGCGATGGCGAAGGCCTACGCGAACGCGGCCAACAACGGCGGGCTCGCCGGCACGCGCGGCTATTCGGCCGGCAGCGCGCTGACGCCGCCGCTGAAGGGCGCGAGCGGCGTGCAGGACGCCGACGCGTTCGTCGACCGGCTCGCGGGCCCCGCGCAGGCGGCCAGCGCGTCGACCGGCATCCCGGCGCGCTTCATCGTCGGGCAGGCGGCGCTCGAATCGGGCTGGGGCAAGCGCGAGATCCGCGCGACCGACGGCTCGACGAGCTACAACGTGTTCGGCATCAAGGCGACCAAGGGCTGGACGGGCCGCACGGTGTCGGCGCTGACCACCGAATACGTGAACGGCACGCCGCGCCGCGTGGTCGCGAAATTCCGCGCGTACGATTCGTATGAGCACGCGATGACCGATTACGCGAACCTGCTGAAGAACAACCCGCGCTACTCGGGCGTGCTGAGCGCGAGCCGCAGCGTCGAAGGGTTCGCGCACGGGATGCAGAAGGCCGGCTACGCGACCGACCCGAATTACGCGAAGAAGCTGATCTCGATCATGCAGCAGATCGGCTGACGGCCCCCGTCGGCTCCCGCCTGTTGCACCCTCTGGACCGCGCCCGGCAGCCCGCCGCGCGCGGTTTCAACGTTTGCGCGAAAAAAATCCCCAATTCGATCTAAACTTTCGGTCAGCACTGCCGCTAAGTGTGAGAGACCTGCGACCGGGCCCCCGTTCTGGCCCGGTTTTATTGCGCACCGGTTGCCCGGGCGCCCATGACAAGAAAGACCGGCTAGCCATGAATATCGAAACGTCGACGGACCCCAGCCTGGATGCAGGCCACTCCGGGCCCGACTATGCCCGCCGCAATCCGCTGGAAATCGGCGTGCAGCTGCGCAACCTCGTCAATCGCGGCGATTTCCTGACCGTCCAGTACCCGGGCGGCCAGCTCGTCACGCGCCTGCTCGAGGTGGATGTCGGCGCACGGACGTTTACGTTCGACTGGGGTGCGCTGGCGGAGCAGAACGCCGGCATCCTCGGCGCGTCGCACTGCACGTTCGCGGCCGCGCCGGAGGGCGTGCGCGTCGAATTCTCCACGGGTACGCCGCGCGAGACGCGCTACGAAGGGCTGCCCGCGTTCGTCGCCGATTTCCCCGACGTGCTGATGTGCATCCAGCGCCGCGAATATTTCCGCGTCGATGCGCCGATCGTCGATCCGTTCCTGTGCCGCGGCAAGCTGCCGGACGGCGAAAGCTTCCTGTTCGAGGTGCACAACCTGTCGCTCGGCGGCGTGGGGCTGCGCACGGCCGACGAACGCGTCGAGGCGCTCGAGGTCGGCACGCTGCTGCCCGACGTCGAGCTCGAGCTGACGGGCCACGGCAAGCTGTCGCTCGACCTGCAGCTCGTGTCGCAGCGTTCGACGCAGATGCCGAACGGGTCGCGGCGCTTCCAGCTCGGCTTCCGCTACATGTCGCTGCCGGGCAGCGCGGAAAACACGCTGCAGCGGCTGATCACGCAGCTCGAGATGAAGCGCCGCTCGCTCGCGCGGGCCTGACGCGCAAGCGGCGGCCGGCCCCGCCCGGGGCGGCCCGCACGGCGTTTGCGGCACCCTCGGCCGCACGCCAGAACCGGCGACGCACGAGTGCGCGTCGCGCGTACATTTTTTCCTCAATTTTTTCGATTGGCGGCCGTTATACCGGGAGTCACGCAACCCGGCGGCCGCGACGCGCGGCCGGCTCATCAGGATCGCGCATGTCCAACACACTCATGAACCTCGGCGTCAGCGGCCTGAATGCCGCGCTCTGGGGCCTCACGACGACCAGCAACAACATCAGCAACGCGGCGACGCCCGGCTATTCGGTCCAGCGGCCCGTGTATGCGGAAGCGAGCAGCCAATACTCGGGCAGCGGTTACATGCCGCAAGGCGTGAACACCGTCACCGTGCAGCGGCAGTACAGCCAGTACCTGAGCGACCAGCTGAACACCGCGCAGACGCAGGGCGGCGCGCTGTCGACGTGGTACACGCTCGTCGCGCAGCTGAACAACTACATCGGCAGCCCGACGGCGGGCGTCTCGACCGGGATCACGAACTACTTCACCGGGCTGCAGAACGTCGCGAACAACGCGTCCGACCCGTCGGTGCGGCAGACCGCGATCAGCAACGCGCAGACGCTGGCCAACCAGCTCAACGCGGCCGGCCAGCAGTACGACGCGCTGCGCCAGAGCGTGAACACGCAGCTCACCAGCACCGTGTCGCAGATCAACACGTACACCGCGCAGATCGCGCAGCTGAACCAGCAGATCTCGGCGGCGAGCAGCCAGGGGCAGCCGCCGAACCAGCTGCTGGACCAGCGCGACCTCGCGGTGTCGAACCTGTCGGGCCTGGCCGGTATCCAGGTCGTGCGCAACGACAGCGGCTACAGCGTGTTCATGTCGGGCGGCCAACCGCTCGTCGTCGCCGACAAGAGCTACCAGCTTGCGGCCGTCACGTCGCCGTCGGATCCGAGCGAACTGACCGTCGTGTCGCAGGGGATCGCCGGCGCGAAGCCGCAGGGGCCGAACCAGGCGTTGCCCGATTCGTCGCTGTCGGGCGGCACGCTCGGCGGCCTGCTCGCGTTCCGCAGCCAGACGCTCGACCCCGCACAGGCCCAGCTCGGCGCGATCGCGACCAGCTTCGCCGCGCAGGTCAACGCGCAGAACGCGCTCGGCATCGACCTGTCGGGCAACAAGGGCGGCAACCTGTTCACGACGCCGTCGCCGACCGTGTACGCGAACCAGGGCAATACCGGCAACGCGACGCTGTCCGTGTCGTTCGCGAACGCGTCGCAGCCGACGGCGAGCGACTACACGCTGTCCTTCGACGGCGCGAACTACACGCTGACCGACCGCGCGAGCGGCGCGGTGGTCGACCAGAAGGCGGGGCCGATGCCTGTTTCGCTCGGCGGCCTGAATTTCTCGATCCCGACGGGCTCGATGAGTGCCGGCGACAAGTTCACCGTGCTGCCGACGCGCGGCGCGCTGAACGGCTTCGGCCTCGCCACGACGAGCGCGTTGGCGATCGCGGCGGCATCGCCGGCCGTCACGTCGGCGGCGAGCACCAACACGGGCACGGGCAAGATCACGCTGGGCGGCGTAACCGCGGGCTATCAAGTGCCGACGACCAAGCTGACCTATGACGCGACGGCGAAGACGCTGACGGGTTTCCCGGTCGGCACCACGGTGACGATCGGCACCACGCCGCCGACGTCGGTCACGATCAACACCCCGACGGACACCGTCCCGTACGATCCGGCGGCCGGCGCGACGATGACGATGTCGGGAACGGCCGCGGGCGCGCTCAACGGCGTGAGCGTCACGCTGTCCGGCGCACCGGCGACCGGCGACTCGTTCACGATCGGGCCGTATGCGGGCGGCACCAGCGACGGCTCCAACGCGCTCGCGCTGTCGAAGCTGGTCAACTCGAAGGCGTTCGGCAACGGCACGACGACGCTCACGGGCGCGTATGCGAGCTACGTGAACGGCATCGGCAACACGACGACCCAGTTGAAATCGTCGAGCGCCGCGCAGACCGGGCTGATCGGCCAGATCACCGAGGCGCAGCAGTCGGTGTCGGGCGTGAGCACCAACGAGGAAGCGGCCAACCTGATGCAATACCAGCAGTTCTACCAGGCGAACGCGAAAGTGATCCAGACGGCGGCGACGCTGTTCCAGACCGTGCTCGGCCTGTTCAATTGACCGGATTCGAGGGATAGAAGCGATGCGGATTTCCAGCGCCCAGTTCTTCCAGCTGAACGTTTCACAAATGAACGATCAGCAGGCCCAGCTTGCGCAGCTGTATCAGCAGATCTCGAGCGGTGTGAGCCTGCAGACGGCGGCGGACAATCCGGCCGGCGCGGCGCAGGCCGTGCAGCTGTCGATGACGTCGGCGACGCTGTCGCAGTACGCGACCAACCAGAACGCGGCGCTCGCGTCGCTGCAGGCCGAGGACCAGACGCTGCAGAGCGTGAGCACCGTGCTGACGAACACGCAGTCGCTGCTCGTGCGCGCCGGCGACGGTTCGATGTCCGACAGCGACCGCTCGGCGCTCGCCACGCAGCTGCAGGGTTACCGCGACCAGTTGATGACGCTCGCGAACACCAACGACGGCGCGGGCAACTACCTGTTCGCCGGCACGAAGAATTCGGCGGCGCCGTTTTCGACGACGTCGAGCGGCAGCGTCAACTATGTCGGCGACACCGGCACGCGCCAGGTGCAGATCGCCGATTCGAGCACCGTGTCGCAGGGCGACTCGGGCGCGGCCGTCTTCATGTCGGTGCAGGCGATCGGCAGCTCGCCGGTGCCGTCGGCCCTCGCGGGCAACACGGGCACCGGCACGATCGGCGCGGTCACGGTGACGAACCCGGCGATCGCGACGAACGGCCATCAGTTCTCGATCACATTTGGCGGTACGGCCGCCGCGCCGACCTACACCGTGACCGACAACTCGGTCACCCCGCCGACCACCACGCCGGCGCAGGCCTATTCGTCGGGCGCGGCGATCTCGCTCGGCGGCGGAATGACGGTGGCGGTGTCGGGCACGCCGTCCGCCGGCGACAAGTTTGCTGTCGAGCCGGCGCCGCAGGCGAGCGGCGGCTCGGACGTGTTCTCGACGCTCGACGCGATGATCGCGGCGCTGAAGACGCCCGTGACGGGCAACCCGGTGGCGACCACGGCGCTGAAGAACGCGCTGATGACCGGCTCGACCAAGCTTGGCAACACGATGCGCAACGTCACGACGATCCAGGCATCGGTCGGTGGCCGCGAGCAGGAAGTCAAGGCGATGCAGACCGTCAACCAGACCGCGTCGCTGCAGGTCACCAGCAACCTGTCCGACCTGACGAGCACCAACATGGTGACGACGATCAGCCAGTTCCTGCAGATGCAGAACGCGCTGACGGGCTCGCAGAAGGCTTACGCGCAGTTGCAGAACCTGTCGTTGTTCCAGTACATCAACCCCTGATGTCAGCCGCGCCGGCCGCGATGTGAGCGCACGCTTGCGTCCCGGCCGGCGCCGATCGCCGCCCGCGCAGGTTCCCGCGCGGGCGGGCGCTTCACCGGGGCGCACCATCGTGCCCCGTTTCGCACACGCGGCAAGCCGCGCATCGTGCTCGTCGGCCCCGCTCGTCGGCCCGCTTATCGGCCTGCTTGCGGCCCGCTTGCCAGCCCCATTTCCGCTCCGTAAACTCGCGCCAGATTCCAGACCGGCGCATCCTCCGCAGCCGGCGACCGACAGGAGCCCTTTTCCCCATGTCCGATTCCTATTTCCCGCGCTGGCGGGTGCAATCGACCGGCGCGGCCTCGCGCGTGGTCGGCCCCGACGAGCGCCTCGCGTGGCCGCAGATGGTCGCAATGGGCGTGCAGCACGTCGTCGCGATGTTCGGCTCGACCGTGCTCGCGCCGCTGCTGATGGGCTTCGACCCGAACCTGTGCATCTTCATGTCGGGCATCGGCACGCTGCTGTTCTTCGTGCTGGTCGGCGGCCGCGTGCCAAGCTACCTCGGCTCGAGCTTCGCGTTCATCGGCCTCGTGATCGCGGTGACCGGCTACGGCGGCAGCGGCCCGAACCCGAACATCCCGGTCGCGCTCGGCGGGATCGTCGCGTGCGGCGTCGTGTACGTCGCGCTCGGCCTGCTGGTGCAGGCGATCGGCACGCGCTGGATCGAGACGCTGATGCCGCCCGTCGTGACCGGCGCGGTGGTCGCGGTGATCGGGCTGAACCTCGCGCCGATCGCGGTCAAGGGCGTGTCGGGCTCGACCTTCGAATCGGTGATGGCGCTCGTCACGGTGCTGTGCGTCGGCGGCGTTGCGGTGTTCTCGCGCGGCATGGTGCAGCGCCTGCTGATCCTCGTCGGGCTGGTGATCGCCTACGTGATCTATGCGGTCGCGACCAACGGGATGGGACTCGGCAAGCCGATCGATTTCTCGATCGTCGGGCAGGCGGCCTGGTTCGGGGTGCCGAGCTTCCGCGCGCCGGTGTTCGATCCGCACGCGATGCTGATGCTCGCGCCGATCGCGGTGATCCTGGTCGCGGAAAACCTCGGCCACATCAAGGCCGTCAGCGCGATGACGGGCACCAGCCTCGATCGCTATGTGGGCCGCGCGTTCATCGGCGACGGGCTCGCGACGATCGTGTCGGGCAGCGTCGGCGGCACGGGCGTGACGACCTACGCGGAGAACATCGGCGTGATGGCCGTCACGCGGATCTACTCGACGCTCGTGTTCGCGGTTGCCGCGGTGATCGCGATCGTGCTCGGCTTCTCGCCGAAGTTCGGTGCGGTGATCCAGACGATTCCGGGCCCGGTGCTCGGCGGCGTGTCGATCGTCGTATTCGGGCTGATCGCGGTGACGGGCGCGCGGATCTGGGTCGTCAACAAGGTCGACTTCTCCGACAACCGCAACCTGATCGTCGCGGCCGTCACGCTGGTGCTCGGCGCCGGCGACTTCTCGCTGAAGATCGGCGGCTTCGGGCTCGGCGGGATCGGCACCGCGACGTTCGGCGCGATCATCCTGTACGCGATTCTGCGCAAGGAAAAGGAACCGGGCCCGGTGGTCTGAGCTTCCGGCGGGCGGCGCCCTGCCGCCCGCGTCATCTTTGGCGTCGAACGTCGACGCGCTACGCGCCGACGTTCGACTGCGTCTGCAGCCACGCGCAGAACTGCGCGACGAGCGGATCGTCCGCCGGCGCGCGCGGCGCGATCCACCAGTAGCTGCGCGTCGCGATGCGCGGCCCGTCCAGCGGCATCACCAGCCGGCCGCTCGCGAGCTCGTCGTCGATCAGCGGCAACGGGCCGAGCGCGACGCCCAGGCCGTCGACGGCCGCCTGCAGCGCCAGGTAGAAGTGGTCGAACGACTGCCGCTTGCGCCCCTTCATCGCCACGCCGGCCGCCGCGAACCAGTCGCGCCAGCCTTCCGGCCGCGTATCCGAATGCAGCAGCACGTGGCGCGCGAGATCGTCCGCGCGCGCGATCGGCGCGCGCTTGAGCAGCGCGGGGCTGCAGACGGGAATCACGCTTTCGTCGAGGAAGTGGCCGCTCGTGCAGTTCGGCCAGTGGCCGGGGCCGCGGCGGATCGCGACATCGAAGCCGTCGAGCGCGTCGAGCGGCGCGTTCGACGTCGACAGCTTCAGCTCGACGTTCGGCACGTCGCGCTGGAACCGCGACAGGCGCGGCAGCAGCCATTTCATCGCGAAGGTGGGCAGCGCATTGATGCGCAGCACGCGTGCCGCGCCGGTGTTGCGCAACTGCTCGGTCGCGAGCGCGATGCTGTCGAACGCCGCGCGCACGGTGTCCAGGTAGCGGCGGCCTTCGTCGGTGAGCTTCACACGCTTGCCGTAGCGGTGGAACACCGGCTTGCCGAGCCAGGCCTCGAACCCGGCGATCTGCCGGCTGATGGCACCGTGAGTCACATGCAGCTCGTCGCCGGCGGCGCTGAAGCTTTCGTGTCGTGCCGCGGCTTCAAAGGCCCGAAGCGCGGAAAAGGGCGGGAGATCGCGTGCCATGCTTGTGATTCTAGATCACAAGGGCGCGCCGATAAAATCGTTTTGCCGGTATTCCGAACGGCGGTAACCTCGGTTCACCGTTTGATAAGGAACCCCATGCAATCCGCTTCTCCGCCGGCCGCCCCGCCGCCGGCCGCATCACCCCGCAGCGTCGGCCTCGCCGAGCTGTTCACCGGTTTCCTGTCGCTGGGCCTCATGTCGTTCGGCGGTGCGTTGCCGTTCGCGCGGCGCACCATCGTCGAAGAACGCAAGTGGCTCTCCGCCGACGAATTCACCGATCTGCTCGGGCTGTGCCAGTTCCTGCCGGGCGGCAACGTGATCAACCTGTCGGTGGCCGTCGGCATGCGCTTTCGCGGCGTCGCCGGTGCGTTCGCCGGCATTCTCGGGCTGATCGCGGGCCCGACGCTCGTCGTCGTCGCGCTCGGCGTGCTGTACGCGAAGACGCAGAACGATCCGCGCGTGCAGCACCTGTTCGCGGGCCTTGCGGCGGCGGCGGCCGGGCTGCTCGTCGCGATGGCGGTCAAGGTCCTGAAGCCGCTGCGGCATGCGCGGGCGGCGGCCGGCATCGCGGCGCTCGCGTTCGTCGCGATCGCGGTGCTGCGCATTCCGTTGCTGACCACGATGCTCGTGCTGACGCCCGTCAGCGTGTGGCTCGCGTCCCGGCGCCGCGACGCGGGCACGCCGCAGCCGGCGCAAGCCGCCGCGCGCGACACGCAGCAAGGAGGCCGGCCATGAACGACACGCTGATCGCCATCGCGACGATCTTCAGCCAGTTGTCGCTGCTCGCGTTCGGCGGCGGCAACACGATCCTGCCGGAGATGCAGCGGCAGGTCGTCGACGTCCATCACTGGATGAGCGCGCACGAGTTCACCGCGCTGTTCGCACTGGCCCAGGCGGCGCCCGGGCCGAACATGATGATCGTGTCGCTGGTCGGCTGGCACGTGGCCGGCTGGAGCGGGCTGCTGGTTGCGTCGCTCGCGAAGTTCGGGCCGTCGTCGATCGTCACCGTGCTTGCGCTGCATGCGTGGGAGCGCTTTCGCGACCGGCCGTGGCGCCGCCATGTGCAGCAGGGGATGATGCCGGTCACCGCCGGGCTCGTCGCGGCGAGCGCGGTACTGATCTCCGAGGCATCGAACCGCACCGCGATCCAGTGGGGCATCACGGCCGCGTGCGCGGTGCTCGCGTGGCGCACGCGCATCCATCCGCTGTGGCTGCTCGCGGGCGGCGCGCTGATCGGGCTCACGGGCATCGGGCAGTGACCGGCGCACGTTGACCGCCCGTAGGCCATACTGGCGCGAATCTTCACGGGAGGCTCGATGGATCTCGACGGCGCCAGCCGCAATCTCACTGTCGCCGCGTTGCTGACGCTGTCCGGCGGATACCTCGACGCGTACACGTACGTCGGCCACGGCCACGTGTTCGCGAACACGATGACCGGCAACGTCGCGCTGCTCGGCATCAACCTGTCGGCCGGCGAATGGGCCGCCGCGCTGCATCACGTGCCGCCGCTCGTCGGCTTCACGATCGCGGTGTTCGTCGCGCACCTGCTCGGGCTTGCCGCGCAGCGCGGCTGGATGAAGCACACGGCGTTCGCGTGTCTGCTCGTCGAGATCGCGTTTCTCGGCGTCGCCGCGAGCGGCCTCGTCGGCGCGTCGAGCGGCTGGCTGATTCCGGGCATCTCGTTCGTCGCGACGCTGCAGACGCTGTCGTTCACTCATCTCGAGGAGCTCTCGTACACGTCGGTGATGACCACCGGCAACCTGCGGCGCGCCGCGCAGAAGCTGTTCGTCGGGCTGATCCCGCGCTATGACGCGGGCGCGCTGCACGATTCGGCGCTGCTCGCGACGATCAGCTTCTGCTTCCTGGCCGGTGCGGTGGTCGGCGGGCTCGTGACGCGGCTCATGCCCGAAGTCGCGCTGTGGGGCGCCGTGCTGCTGCTCGTCGGCGCGTTCGCGGAAATCGTGCGGCGCGCGTGGCGCCGGCACTCGGCCGACGGCGGGCCGGCGGCGGCCGCGTGACCGCGCGGCCCGCAGGCGCACCCCTGCGGGCGCCCGTTGCGCGGCACCTGCTGCGAGATCCTTACAGATCCGACGTACCGTAAGCCGTGCGGCGCCCGCCGCACGCCGGGCATGCTTCGCGCGCCGCAACGTTGTGCGCGGACGACAGTTCCGGCGTTACCGCGCATTTCAATTTCTTTCGGCGATTGCACTCGTCATATGATTCAGCCCACATCGCGCGCGCCAAGAACGCGAGCGATCGCCACCCGGCTGCGCAAGCGGCCGGCCATGAATGGAGACACCTACAAAAGGGAAAGCTCATGAAGCAGACCACCCGACTCGCAGCCATCGCAGGGGGCGCCGCGCTCGCATTTGCCAGCCAGTACGCGGCCGCACAAAGCTCGGTCACGCTCTGGGGCGTCGCCGACGCCAGCATCCGCTACCTGACCAACGCCAACGCCAAGAACGACGGCCTGCTGTCGATGACCAACGGCGCGATCACGAACAGCCGCTTCGGCATTTACGGCACGGAAGACCTCGGCGGCGGCCTGAAGGCCGTGTTCAACCTCGAGAGCGGCGTGAACCTGCAGAACGGCGCGTTCGCCGACAGCGGCCGCCTGTTCAACCGCGCAGCGTACGTCGGCCTGCAGAGCCCGTACGGCACGGTGACTCTCGGCCGCCAGAAGACGCCGCTGTTCGACCTGTTGTCGGACACCTACGATCCGCTGACGGTCGGTAACTACCTCGAAAACGCATGGCTGCCGGTCGCACTCGGCGGCGGCCTGTATGCGGACAACCAGATCAAGTACACGGGCAAGTTCGAAGGCCTGACCGCGAAGGCGATGTACTCGACCGGCACCAACTACGAATCGACCGGCGCGGGCGGCTTCTCGGGCCAGATTCCGGGCTCGCTCGGCAAGGGCAATGCGTGGGGCGTGTCGCTGTCGTACGTGATGGGCCCGCTCAGCATCGCGGCCGGCGCGCAGCAGAACAGCGACAACTCGGCGCGCAAGCAGACGATCTACCACGCGAACGTCGTGTATGCGTTCAGCAAGGCGAAGATCTACGCGGGCTACCTGCGCTCGAAGGACGACACGGGCTTCGTCGACAGCCTGCTCGCACAGCAGACGATTCCGGTCGCGAAGGGCACCGGCCGGATCGACGACGGTCCGTTCGCGGGCGTGAGCTGGCAGGTCAGCGCGCCGCTGACGCTGACGGGCGCGTTCTACTACGACCACATGCGCAATGCGATGACCACCAACGGCACGCTCGCGAGCGGCAACCGCTACGCGGTCGTCGGCATCGCCGAGTACGCGCTCAGCAAGCGCACGGAAGTCTACGGCACCGTCGACTTCAACAAGACGAACGGCGCGGCGAACGTCGAGCTGCCGGGTCGCAGCAACCAGACCGGCATCGCGATCGGTCTGCGCAATATCTTCTGACGAACGTCGGAACGCATGCGCCGGCAGTCGTCCGGCATGCATCGAAGGGGCGCCGCGAGGCGCCTCTTTTTTTTCGTCACGCGACCTTCATACGCGCGCACGACTATTCGGCGAATGCTTCATCACGCGACCCCCGCGCCGTAAGGGTTTCGTCGGCAATCCAGAACATACTTTTACAGTGCGCGCGAAGGCTTTCCGCTACGCTGCGTGCATCGCCCGTTGCGTGCCGCCAGGCGCGCGCGTGCGTCGTTCCGGTCGCGCTCGGCGAGTGCGGCCGGCCTGGTGCGGAACTTGTGTATCCGGTGATGACAATCACGGTCCGCCGGTTTTTTTCGTGGGACGATGCGCTCACGATTTTCTTGAAAGGGGATGACGATGGGTATCCTGAACACCGTGGGTGAAATCGCTGGCGCAGTCGCCGCTGTCGAAGGCGCGGAAAAGCTGGATCCGGATGCGGGCCTGCTGACCAAGGCGGCCGCTGCCGTCGCCGGCTTCAAGGGTGCGGAAGCGCTCGAAGGCCTGATCGAGAAGAAGAAGGAAGACCAGCCCGAACAGGCTGCGGACGACACGCAGGCGACGGACGGCAGCGACACGTCGCAGGCATGAGCATGGCGGCTGGTCCGGCCGTGGGGCGCCCTTCGCGCGCCCGGGCGGACCGGTGCCGCGCAGCCGGCAGGTCGGGCATGCGGTCGATCGGTGACGCATGACACACCCGGCAGCCGGTTTGACCGGCGAGAGGCAACGTCTCTCGCCGTTTTTTATTGGGTGCGCGCGTAGCTGCACCGTGCGCCGCAAGAATGCCGGAATCTTGCTATCGTGCCTTCATCCGAACTGCGATGAGGGAATGCGATGGATTTCGACTACGACCTGTTCGTCATCGGCGCCGGCTCGGGCGGCGTGCGGCTCGCACGCATGTCCGCGTCCTACGGCGCGCGTGTCGGCATAGCGGAAGAAGAGCAGATCGGCGGCACCTGCGTGCTGCGCGGCTGCATTCCGAAGAAGCTGCTCGTCTACGCATCGCACTACCCGCATGAAGTCGAGGACGCGAAGGGCTTCGGCTGGACCTTCGGCGCCGGCACGCTCGACTGGCCCGCGCTGATCGCCGCGAAGGATCGCGAGATCAACCGGCTCAGCGACATCTACATCAACCTGCTGCGGCAATCGGGCGTCGAGATGCACGCGGGGCGCGCGACGCTCGTCGATGCGCACACGGTCGCGATCGGCGAGCGCACGATCCGCGCGCGCCACATCGCGATCGCGACCGGCTCGCGCCCGTCGCTGCCGCCGCGGCCCGGCATCGAGCACGCGATCACGTCGCGCGAGGCCTTGTCGCTCGCCGCGTGCCCCAAGCGCATCGCGGTGGTCGGCGGCGGCTATATCGCGGTCGAGTTCGCGGGCATCTTCAACGGCTTCGGCAGCCACGTCGACCTGTTCTATCGCGGCGAGAAGATCCTGCGCGGCTTCGACGACGACGTGCGCCAGTTCCTGACCGACGAGATGACGAAGCAGGGCGTCACGATCCATGCGCGCTCGGTGGTCGAGTCGATCGAGCGCGCGGACGACGGCACGCTGAGCGTGCGCGCCGGCGATGCGCGGCACGGGCCGTACGACCAGGTGCTTTATGCGACCGGCCGCGTGCCGAACGTCGACGGTCTCGGGCTCGAGCAGGCGGGCGTGATGCTCGACGCGCGCGGCGCGATCGCCGTCGATGCGTATTCGGCGACGTCGGTGCCGTCGATCCATGCGATCGGCGACGTCACGTCGCGGCCGCAGCTCACGCCGGTCGCGACGCGCGACGGCGGGTTGCTCGCCCGCACGCTGTTCGGCGGGTCGCGCGTCGCGGCCGATCACGAATGGGTGCCGTCGGCGGTGTTCAGCCAGCCCGAGGTCGCGACGGTCGGGTTCACGGAGGCGGCCGCGCGCGACCTGTACGAAGGCGACGTCGATATCTACCGTACGTCGTTCAAGGCGTTGCGTCACACGCTGTCGGGCCGCGACGAGCGCACGCTGATGAAGCTGGTCGTCGCGCGCGACAGCCAGCGCGTGGTCGGCGCGCACATGGTCGGCCGCGATGCGGGCGAGATCATCCAGGGCATCGCGATCGCGATTCGCGCGGGTGCGACGAAGGCGCAGTTCGACGACACGATCGGCATTCACCCGACCGCGGCCGAAGAGTTCGTGACGATGCGGCAGAAGGTGGCGGATTAGCGGGGGCGGCGCGTCGTCCCGCGCCGCCGTGCTGGTGGCCGGGGTGACGCGCAGGCTTGTCTGCGTCGATCACAATCAGACATGCGATTTCTCCGCGACGATTGCGCTCGACATATTGCGATTGCGTGCTGAAGTCTTATTCAGTATCAATCGGCATGCGTTAAAAGTCGATAATCCGGCTGCGCGTGTGGCGGACAACGGGCGAACGCTATAAAGCGGCCTGCCGGGCTTGTGCTGGCTGGGGTTGAGCGATGTTCGGCTCAAACAACATGAAAATTCGTCAATTGACTGAAAGACCTCCCGTTTCAATAAACACGTTTGGTATGATTGCGAAAAATCATGAACGGGGCCGATCATGCGCGACCAACAGCGCAGTCATCAGAACAACGGGGTAACGGGCACTGACGCGATTCTCGCGTATCCCGCCGCTTTCCGCCTTTTGCCGCAACCCTTCCGTTGCGCGCGCATTCCTTTCGCATTCCGGATTTCACCGACGCGGCGATAAACGCGGCCCGGCGCGTCGCGCATTGACGCGCACGCTGGCCCGTTCGCGCCGCACCTGTTCCGAGCGCCGTATCGTTCGCGAGCCGGCGCGCCCGTTCCGGGCATTCTTTCCACGCAAGGAGACCCAGCAGTGAGCAACTACACACGACGTACCGTTCTCGTGGCGGCCGCCGTCGTCACGGCGCTGTCCGGCTGCGCGACCGAATCGTCGCGCACGCTCGACGTGCCGGCCGTCAGCAGCGCGCAAAAGCCGTATGCGGGCAAGCCCGTCGCGATCGCGGTCGGCAAGTTCGACAACCGTTCGAGCTACATGCGCGGCATCTTCTCCGACGGCATCGACCGCCTCGGCGGGCAGGCGAAGACGATCCTCGTCACGCGCCTTCAACAGAGCCGCCGCTTCAACGTGCTCGATCGCGAGAATCTCGACGAGATCAAGCAGGAAGCCGGCTTCATGAAGAAGGCACAGGCCGTGAAGGGTGCGAACTACGTGGTGACGGGCGACGTGACCGAGTTCGGCCGCAAGGACGTCGGCGATCACCAGCTGTTCGGCATTCTCGGCCGCGGCAAGACGCAGGTCGCGTACGCGAAGGTCAACCTGAACATCGTCGATACGACGACGTCGGAAGTCGTCGCATCGAGCCAGGGCGCGGGCGAATTCAGCCTGTCGAACCGCGAGGTGATCGGCTTCGGCGGCACGGCCGGCTACGACTCGACGCTGAACGGGAAGGTGCTCGACCTCGCGATCCAGGAGGCCGTGAACCATCTTGTCGACCAGGTCGACGCCGGTGGTCTGAAGACCGCGCCGTAAGCGCCGCGCGCGCCGGGGCCGGCGTCGCAGGCGATCGAATCACCACGACATCAAAAGAGAAAAGACCATGAAACGGGGTAACTGGCTGCCGGTGACGGCCGCCGCATTGCTGCTCGCGGGCTGCGCGAGCTCCACGCCGCCGCTGTATCAGTGGACGGGCTATCAGCCGCAGGTGTACGAGTACTTCAAGGGGCAGAAGTCGCCGCAGGAGCAGATCGACGCGCTCGAAAAGGCGCTGCAGGAGATCCGAGGAAAGGGCCATACGCCTCCGCCGGGCTTCCATGCGCATCTGGGAATGCTGTACGCGAGCGTCGGCAACGAACAGCAGGCTGAACAGGAATTGCAGGCCGAGAAGCAGCTGTTCCCGGAATCCTCGACCTACATGGATTTCCTGCTGAAGAAGAAAACCGGCGCGCCGAAGGCCGCGGATCCGAAGGCCGCCGCCCAGAAGGGCGCGGACCAGACGATCGCCGGCCAGAAGAATGCCGATCCGACTACCGCCAAACAGTGACGCGCCCGCCATGTTCAAGTCTCTCTCATTCAAGCTGATGTCCGTGCTGTCGCTCGTCGCGCTGCTGAGCGCGTGCGCGCAGCCGGTGAAACGCCCCGACTACACGGCGTTCAAGAAGAGCCAGCCGCGCTCGATCCTCGTGCTGCCCCCGCTCAACGAAACCTCCGAGGTCGGCGCGACCTACGGGATGCTGTCGCAGATGACGCTGCCGCTCGCCGAGTCCGGCTATTACGTGGTGCCGGTCGCGGTGATGGACGAAACCTTCAAGCAGAACGGCCTGACCAACGCGGCGGAGATTCAGGAGACGCCGCCCGCGAAGCTGCGCGAGATCTTCGGCGCGGACGCCGCGCTGTACACGAAGGTGTCGCAATACGGCACCGTGTACCGGATCCTCGCGAGCGCGACGGTCGTGTCCGCGTCGGCCAAGCTCGTCGACCTGCGCACCGGCGACGTGCTGTGGCAGGGCCGGGCCAGCGCGGCGAGCGATGAAGGCAGCAACAGCGGCGGTGGCGGCCTGATCGGCATGCTCGTGGTGGCGGCGGTCAAGCAGATCGCAAATACGCTGATGGACCAGAGCCATGACGTCGCCGCGTTCACGAGCGGGCGGCTGCTGACGGCGGGGCCGCCGACCGGCCTCCTGTACGGCCCGCACTCGCCGAAGTACGGCACCGACTGACGCGCATCGCGCGCGCCATCAAAGCAAAACGGCTGCGCGAATGCGCAGCCGTTTTGCATGGTAGCGGCGCCGCGAAACCGGCGCGCGCGTGACGGTTCAATGCACGCCGAACGCGTCGAGCAGCCGGTACCAGCTCATCGCGAGCACCAGCGCCGGCGTGCGCAGCGCCTCGCCGCCGGGGAAGTCGCGGTGGCGGATCTTGTCGAACAGGTCGAAGCGGCTCGCCTGTCCGTTGATCGCCTCGGCGATCAGCTTGCCCGCGAGCGCGGTCGTGTTCACGCCGTGCCCCGAGAACCCTTGCGCGAAATACATCGTCGGCGCGATGCGGCCGAAGTGCGGTGCGCGGTTCATCGTGATGTCGACGAAGCCGCCCCACGCGTACTCGACCTTCACGTCCGCCAACTGCGGGAACGTCTTCAGCATGTCCGCGCGCATCGCCGCCGCGAGATCGCGCGGCTCCCGCGTCGAATAGCTGACCTTGCCGCCCCACACGAGTCGCGTGTCGGGTGCCGGCCGGAAATAGTCGAGCACGAAGCGGCTGTCGCAGATCGCCGCGCGAGCAGGCATCAGCGCGGCGGCGCGCGCGTCGCCGAGCGGCTCGGTCGCGATCACGTAGGTGCCGACCGGCATGATCTTCTTCGACAGTGCGGGCGCGAGCGTGCCGACGAAGGTATTGCACGCGAGCACGACGAAGCGCGCACGCACGTTGCCGCCGCTCGTCTCGACGACTTGGCCGCTCGCGACGTCGCGCACGCGCGTCACGCAGCTGTCCTCGTGAATCCGCACGCCCGCTTCGGTCGCCGCGCGGGCGAGGCCGAGCGTGTAGTTCAGCGGATGGAGATGGCCGCTGTCCGGGTCGTACAGGCCGCCGCAATAGCGCTCGGACTGCACGTAGTCGCCGAGTTCGTCGGCTTCGACGAAATGGAAGCGGTCGTAGCCGAAGCGCTTCGCGGCTTCGTCGCGCCAGCGCTTCAGCCCGTCGGCATCGCGCTCGGTGTTCGCGGCGGTCAGGTAGCCGGGCACCAGCGCGCAGTCGATGTCGTGCTGCGCGATGCGCGATTTCACGAGCGACAGCGTTTCGAGCCCCATGTCCCAGATGCGTTTCACGTCGCCTTCCGGCATGAACTGCCCGAACGTGTCGATGTCGCACGCGAACCCGCCGATCAACTGGCCGCCGTTGCGGCCGCTCGCCGCCCATCCGACCCGCGACGCTTCGAGCACGGTCACCGAATGGCCGCGCTCGGCGAGGTTGAGCGCGGCGGACAGGCCCGTGAGGCCCGCGCCGATCACGCACACGTCGGCATCGATCGTGCCGGCGAGCGGCGCGTGGCGGGTCGTATCGTTGGCGGTCGCCGCGTAGTAGGACGCGACGTGCGGCTGGTTGGCGAATGTCTGCATGGTCAGGAGAACGGATGAAGTGGGCTCAGAACAGCTCGCGCACGCGGTGGTACAGCATCCCGAGTTCGAGCGCGGGTTGCCGCCAGGCGTCGCCGCCGGGGAAGCGCCGGTGGCGCATGCGCGCGAACAGGTCGAACGCGCGCGTGTCGCCCGCGATCGCGCCGGCAACCGCGCGCCCGGCGATGCCGGTGAGTGCGACGCCGTGGCCGCTGAAGCCCTGAACGTAGAAGAAGTTCGGATCGAGCGCGCCGAAATCCGGCGCGCGGTTGCGGGTGACGTCGACGAAGCCGCCCCACGCATGGTCGACGCGCACGTCGCCGAGCTGCGGGAACACGCCGGCCATGCGGCGCCGGATCGTTTCGGCGAGCGTGGCGGGCGAAGCGCCGGCCGAATTCGCGCGGCCGCCGAACAGCATCCGGTGGTCGGCCGACAGCCGAAAATAGTCGAGGAAGAAGTTGTTGTCGCACACGGCTTCGCGCCGGGCGATCAGCGCATCGGCGCGCGCCTGGCCGAGCGGCTCGGTCGCGATGATGTACGACGCGATCGGCGCGATGCGCGCGGCCGTCGCGGCCGGCAGCACGCCGCCGGGGCCCGCGTTGCAGCACGACACGACGAACCGGCAGCGCACGTCGCCCGACGGCGTGCGCACGACGGGCCGCTCGCCGCGCACGATGTCGAGCGCGGGCGTATGCGCATACAGCGCGACGCCTTCGCGGCGCGCGGCATCGGCGAGGCCAAGGCAGTACTTGAGCGGATGCAGGTGGCCCGACAGCGGATCGTAGACGCCCGCGAGATAGCGCGTCGACGCGATGCGTGCGCGAATCTCGCCGGTGTCGAGCCAAGACAATGACGGATGGCCCCAGCGCCGCGTTGCGGCGTCCATCCATGCGTGCAGATCGTCGATGCGACGCGGCTTCGTCGCGACCGTCAGGTAGCCGCGCGTGAAGTCGCAGTCGATCCCGTAGCGCGCGATCCGCTCGGCGATCAGCGCGACACCGTCGAGCGATAGCGACCACGCGGCGCGCGCGCCGTCGGCGCCGAGCTGCCGCTCGATCTCCTCGTCCTTCGCGAAGCCGGTGATCGCCTGGCCGCCGTTGCGGCCCGACGCGCCCCAGCCGGGCCGGTGCGCGTCGATTACCGCGACGGACAACCCGCGAGCACGGCAGTCGAGCGCCGTCGACAGGCCCGCGAAGCCGGCGCCGATCACGCAGACGTCGACGTCGATCGTCCCGTCGAGCGCGGGATCGTCCACGGCGGGGCGCACGGCCGTCGCTTCGTAGTACGAGTCGCGCGCGAGCGCATCGGCGCGGCGGGTGAAAGACTGCGTCATGAATCCGACTCCCTCGTTGCAGCCGGCGGCGGCGCGTCGCGCACCGTCATCCGGCCGGTAAAAACGGCGCGGGACGCCGTGCACGCGGCACGGCGTCCCGCGCGGGTTGCGTCAGAACGAATAGATGAACTGCGTCGCGAGCAGGTCGTTGGACTTGCCGTACGACCCGTCGTTGCGCAGGAACACCTTGTTGTTCGCCCAGTCGTGGCGATATTCGACCTTCACGGTGATCTGCTGGGTCGGATAGAACAGCAGGTCGAGCGCGACGTCCTGGCGCACCGCGCCCTTGCACTCGAAGCCCAGGCCGCCGCCGGCCTTCGACTGCGCGAGGCAGTCCGCGTCGACGCCGAAGCCGTTGCTCGGGTCCATCCCGTTGCCGTTCAGCGCGATGCCGCCACCGCCGCCGCCGTTCTTCGAGTTGGCGAGCAGGTCGTAGCGCAGCGTCACGCCCATGCGGCCGACCACCGGCGCGTTGAACTTGCGGTGCGCGAGCAGCGACAGCCCGTACCACTGCGCGAGGCCGCCGTTGAACGCCGCATGCTGCTGACGGCCGTAGTCGACTTCCGCGTTGTACTGAATGTCGGCGAGCGTGTAGGTCGCGTCGAGTTCGCCGAAGAAGAACGAACCGTAGCCGCTCGGTGCCGCCCCGCCCGGGCCGTAATGGACGACGCCGTTCGAATCGATCGCGCTCGCGAGCGTCTGGCGGCCGATGTTGAACGAACCGCCGAGATCGAGCGCGCTCGACCACGTGTAATCCGCGCGCGCGGTGAAGGTCGGCACCTTGTTGCTGGTGGTGATCGGATCGCCGAGCGCGTTGGTGCCCGTCGTCGTGACCGAACCGTACGTGCGGTACTGCTCGTTGCCGAGGAAGAACTTCCACGCCCAGTTGCCCTTCGTGTAGTTCGCGCCGATACCGACGTAGCTGCCCGGATCCGAGAAATCGTACAGCAGGTTGTGCGTGAGCGTGAGCATCTGGTTCGACTGCTGCACCTCGTAGCCGCCGAAGCTCGGGATCAGGCCGGCGACCAGCGTCGTTTCGGCGGTGATCGGCACGTTGATGACCGCCGTGTTCAGCAGGTTGTCGGTGATCGAGCCGCGCGAGTTCTGCAGCAGCGTGATGCCGTTGCCGCGGTTCGGCATCAGCGTGATTTCCGCCGACGGCGCCATCGGGCCGACGCCGAACGTCTTCTTGATGTCGAGGTAGAGGTCGCCGAACGTGCTGTTGAAGTAGTTGTACGCGTTCTCGTGGTTCGCGAACAGGAACGACGACGTGCCGGCCGCGCGGTTGTAGATGTAGGTCGGATCGATGTAACCCGTCACCGACAGGCCGGCGAGCGGGCCCGTGTTGGCCGCGTCCGTCAGCGAGTCGACCTTCAGCTGCTGGTTCGCGATCTGTTGCTTCATTTCGCCGACCTCGTCGTTGGTCAGCGTGGCCTGCGCCTTGCCGTAGTCCGGCGAGCCCGGGTCGACGGCCACGGCGGCCGGCGCGGCGCCGGCCGCTGCCTTCGTGCCGGCCTGGGCGGTCGCGGTGCCGCCCTTCGCCGACAGTTGCGCCTGCATCGCCTTCATCTGTTTCTGCAGCGCCGCGACCTGCGCCTGCAGCGCCTTGATCTCGGCGGATGTCGAGTCGGCCAGCGCGATGCCCGGTAACGCGCCGGCCACCAGCAGGCAGATCAGTTTCTTCTTCATTGCGGATTCTCCTTGTCGTGCGCCTGTCAAATCGGAATCGAATCGCGCGCCCCCCTGGAGCGGCGCGTCTTGCTTGTCTGCAATGCTTGTTATCGTTGAAGCAGGAGGCCTGCCGTCACGCCACCGCGAACGCCGCCTTCATGTCGGCGATGCGGCGCCGTTCGCGCGCGATCATCATCCGGTTCACGACGATCACGCCGATCGTCACCGCCGTGATGAACAGCGTCGCCAGTGCGTTCATCTCCGGGTTCAGCCCCAGCCGCACGCGCGAGAACACCACCAGCGGCAGCGTCGTCGAGCCCGGCCCGGACAGGAA
>NZ_SCNZ01000046.1:0-70908 GCF_005502655.1 Burkholderia sp. 4NA327C6
GGCCGGGTAGCGGACAGTGCGATCTCGCAGGCCGCGCGCGACGCGCGTGAAGCACGCCGGCAGCGCGCGGGTAAGGGCGAATTCGCGGAGATACGGCAGCAGCTGAATGCCGAGCGACTTCTGGCCGAGCTGTCGCACTCGCACGGCGTGTTGCCGCAGAAATACGTGGTCACGGTCGGCAGCGACGGCGGTGCCCGGATCCGTGCCGGCCGGCGCAATCTGAACGTGTCCGACTTCCTCACGAAAGAGTTGAATCTGTCGTGGAACGAGGCCGCGCCGCTGCTGCGAGAAAGCTACGCACGTCAGCGAGCGGGCGAGCCGATTCCGCGCACGCGCGAATTGCCGCGCACCGTGCTATGGCGCGAGTTCGCGGCGGAGCGCGACGCGCACGCACGGGCTCGTCGCGCGGCTTGGGCGGCCCAGAAGGATCACGAGCACGCACGACGTGCGGCGATCGCCGGCGAGCTCGCCGAGCGCCGCACGCAGATTCGATACGCGTCGCAGATGCGCCAGCCCGAGCGGCGCCAGGCACTCGCGGCCGCGCGCCTAACGCGTGCCGCGGCCGATACGGCGCTTGCCGCGCAGATCCGCCTCGAGCGCGACGTCTTGAAGGCGCGGTACGGCGCTGCGACCGCACCGACGTTCACCGGCTGGCTGCAGCAGCGCGCGCAGGGTGGCGACGAGCGCGCGCTCGCCGAGCTGCGCCGCACGGGCAAGCCCAGCCATGCGGACCCGACGTCGACCAATACGCCGGTCAATACGATTCGGCCTGGCACGCCGGCTGTGCATGAGGACAACGCAATCCTGTTTCATGGACCGGAGCTGTCGTTGTCGGTCGACGAGGGCGGCAGCGTCAGCTATCGCCGCGATGGTCAGACGCTCGTTGTGGATCGTGGTGACGCCGTCGACGTGCTGCAGGTCGATCGCGCGGCGATCGAGACAGGCCTGCGGCTCGCGCAGATGAAGTTCGGCCGCACGCTCGAGCTCGACGGCAATGAAGTTTTTCGGCAAGCGGCGATCGAGGTGGCGGCCGCAGCCGGCTTGTCGGTGCAGTTCGGCGACACGCAGCTGAATCGTGCGTTGGCGGACGCGCGCTCGTCGCGGGTCGATCGGCAACTGGCCGACGTGCGTGAATCGCTCGGCGTGCGCGATGACGTGTCGCGTCCGGCGGCGCCAGCGCAGCCGGCACCTGCGACAGCGCCGCAACCTGGTCCGGCGACCGACCCGAAGCCGCGAGGGCCACGGGTATGACGATGCAAAATCAGTACAACAAGGGAGTATGGATGCGCCAAGTCTGGCAAAACGCGATGGTGAACGCGTGCAACCGCGAAATACTCACCGGAATACCTTCCGGTGCGGTCGGTGAAACGGTAGAATCGGAAAAATTTTTGTCACGAACCGTCGTAGAGGAGCGCTTAGCGCACGAAAAAACGGCCGCACAAAAGAAAACCCCCTGCTGGAAACAGGGGGCTTGTCTTGATGACGCTCTTACAGCCAACCGGAGAAGAGGCCATCCCGTAGGAAGGATGACCAGATTCTACCCAGAACCGGTCGGCTGTCAAGCGTCATCTGTGCAAACTCGTCTTTTTAAAATGAGAACCAGATGATGCGATTGACCGAGCGCGGGGCATGGCCCCGCTATGCGCGGGGCGCCGCGAGATCCCTCGCGCCCGCACCTTTCGGTGCGACCCCAAATAAGCTTTCCTCGCGGTTCGTGGCGATAATCCCGAGCCGTCGAACCTTCCCGCCCACCGGCGGGATGCACCGGCCGCCGGCCGGACTGGAGCGCGGATCCGCTTAAGGCCGCGCCGTGGATTTCTCCTTCGCCGCATCGCTGCCGCCTGATCCATCCGATCAGGCTGGCGTGGCCGCGTCCGTCGACGCCACGTCCGAACAGGATCTGTTCGGTGGCATCCTCGCGGCCGCGCGTGGCGCGCACGCAGGGTTGCGAGCGCAGGGCGCCGGCCTGAAGGGTGCACCGAAGCCGGCGGCGGCGTTGCCGGAGCGGGTCTGGCCGGAAGACATCCCGCACCCGGCGCCGGCGAGCGCGCCGAAGTTGCTGCGCGAACTGAAGATGCGGCTCGGCCGCTACCTCGACACGCCGCAGGCGTGGTTGCCGCGCTTGAACATCGCGAACGGCAGTGCGCGCCAGCAGCGCAGCGAGCGGCGCATCGCGTGTGTGCAGCTGATGCGCGCGCTGATCAAGTTCTGCGATCTCGTGACGCTACGCGTGGCGGTGCCCGGCAAGGACGGTTGGATCGACTTCACGCTGCCGTACCTGGCCGAGCAAGCGGGCCTGTCGCTGCGCCGTACCGAGCGCGCACTGCATGATCTGATCCGCGCCCGGCTGGTCAAGAGCCGTCCGCAGTGTGAGGTGCAGGAAAGCGAGCAGGGCGTGCGCTACCGCGGCTTCGCCGCAATCAAATACCTGACGCCGGCGATCTTCGAGCAGTTCGGCCTCGGCAAGTGGTTGACGCACGAGCGCACGCGCGCGCACCTGCGCGCGCAGCGCCGGCGGGACGCGCAACGCAAACGCGATCGCAAGGCCAGCGTCGCGGCCGTACAGCACGGCGAGCAGCTGGCAGAACAACTCAAGAATATCCAGTCACGCGTCAAGCAGCGTGCGCTGGCCACCGATGTCGGCCGCCAGGCCGAGCTCGAGCGCGCGATTCATCTGCGCATGGGCGAGCTGAAGATGCAGCACCCGGATTGGGATCGCGATCGCTGCTACCGGGTCGCGCGACAGCAGTTGGCGCCACCCGGCGACTAGGCAAACCTCCACCCATAGACAGTCACCTATCGCGCAAGCGAGGGTGGCGCTCGTCCGCGCACAGAATTTCGAGCGATTTCCGCCGTGGTCGCGCGCGATTTTCCCTCGCCGCGCCCGGTTTTGCCGCACCGCTGCGGCCGCGCGTGCAGGTGTGTGTGGATAACTCATATTAATTGTCGGGTCGAATCGCATTTAAGTGTCGGGACTTAACCAGAAGCTTTCTCTGACTACCCCATATCGACCGGCGGCTATGCCGCCGCGTCACGCGGGCTTCGCCCGCTTGCATGGATCAACCCCTCGAACCACAACCTACACCCTCCGGCAGGCACTAAGCCGCTGACGGCCTAAGGCCGCCACCGGCTAAGTGCGCGACAAAAGATTTCGGGCCGCGTCCAAGGCCGCACCCCGAAATCAGCGCGCGCTGTGAGCGCCTGATTGCCCGCACATCTTCTCGTACCACCACCGCCCCATTGTCTACAGAGAGGGGGGCGATCCGCGCGTCCTGGTTCACTGTCGCGCCGTTACCACGGCGCGTCCGCTGTCCCGCGGGCGAAGCCCGCCGGGTTTCCAAAGGGGCTTTGCCCCTTTGGGCACGGATATGTGGGCGGAAACGTTAGTTTCCGTCTACATATCTATCGTGCCTGCGGACGCCGCCCTTCGGTTGGGGTGGTTTCAAAACCTAACATCCCCCGTCCCACACTGTCGATTTGCTACTCATTCCGCCGACACCCTCCGGAATACGAAGCTTTTCAAACGTTGACTAACGTTTTGCTGTGGTTCTACGATCTGAGGATCACCCCTCACGGTTGATTCACATGACCACCCTCACGCTTTCTCAAGACCTGCTCGGCCTTGCCACCGGAACAGATCACCGCTCCAAGATGGCGCGATTTCGCGAGATGTTCGATCAGGTCCGCGTCGCGCTCGATGCGGGCGTGCGTCATCTCGCTATCCGCGATGTGCTGGCGAGGCATGGCCTCGAACTGAGTGTGACGACGCTCGATGTGATGATTTCGCGGGTGCGCCGTGAACGGGCGATTCCGCTGCCGCGCGATGCACGGCAGGGCGCGGCCCGGCCCACATCGTCGGGGCCAGCACCGACACCGCCTGCCGCCTCTGCGACGCCAGCAACCGTGGAAATGGAATCGACCGCCCCGGCGCAAACGGGCGTGGTCGAGCCTGCGCGGTCGGTGCCGCCACCTCAAACGCTTGAGGAGATGGCCGTCGCCCACCTCAAGCCGAAGGTGTCGCTACCGGACGACTGGCGCACCGGAGCGCTGACCTACGAACAGCGCAAAACGTTGACGCCAGTGCAGCGCCAGGAACGCGAACGCGCCATGCAGGCAAGGTTCTTGGCAAACCCATTGGCGGGATGGAAACCGGGTCAACCGCTTCCGCCGCTGACGCCGGATCCAAGCGCCGCGCGTGATGGGGAAGTGGGGAGCGCCACGCCTGACGATTCCGAAACAGGTACGGCGTAGGCGTCGGGCAGTAGGTAGCGCAAAAAAGCCGCACCGGCCATGATGGCGCGGGCGGCTCGGTCGTGGTGAGGCTTCGCCCGGATCGTGTCCGGGCGGCAGCGCTACTTACGCGGTTTCGGCTTCTTCATCTTCCGGCGGCATTTCATCGTCGTCGCCTTCTACGTCGTCGTCATCGTCGGTTGCTTGCCAGATTTCCGGATGCTCGCGGTTGCGCAGCACCTCGGGCAACCATCCGGTTTCCGATACCGCGCGTTCGGCCGCGCCGACCAGTTCGGCCTTTTTCAGCTTTTCGAGCGACGCGGCCGTTTCCGTCGTGGTGGCTTCCTTCACCACGTCAAGAATGCGTGCCTTCGGCACGTGCTGGAAGTAGCTCGCCCCGGTCGCCTTCCAGTACGACCGGTAATCGACGTTCAGCACATCAGCCAAGCGGTTGACGACGTGCGGGGCGTCGCCGTGGCTCACGCCGTCCACCGTGGCCGCGACGCAGAACGCGAACAGGTCGCGCAACGTGTCGCCGGTCTGTGCCATCAACCAGCCGAACAGGTCGCCGTTCGCTTCCTTCGTGATACGTGCACGCCAGAATTCGGAGCGCTCGTCGTAGGCGATCCATGCCGGGCTATTCGTCATGTCATCCGCAACGTTCACCAGCTTCTTCGATGACGATTCAGATTGGATGCTGAGCATGCCGAGCGTACCGCGTCCGAAATGACCGGGCAAAACGTCCGGCACCATCCGGGCCAGCAGCGTGACCAGCGCGATTTCCGGGCGGCGGCTCAGTTCAAGTCGCACGATGGCGGTGCGGTGCGCCGTTAAGCGAGCGCACAGGCTTTCGCTGTGCAGCGGCTTGACCTGTTCGGGGGCCTGCGCCGCCCGTCGCAGTGCGCCGGGCGCTTGTGCGCCGAGCGCCTGACCGGCTGCCTTCATGTCGGCATGCTTCACCAAGCCGACCTGAACGAACAAATCGCCACTTTGCGATACCGCGATGTACACGCCGGACACGGCTTTCTGTTCGGCCGTCCATTCGCTGGCACGTTCATCGAACGCTTCGAGCGCTTCCTCGGCCGCTTGATGTTCGGCTTCGAGTGCGTCGGCGTCGATCGACTCGTCGTCGCTGTCGTAGGCGGCTTCGAGCGCTTCGCTCGCGCGGGTCACGCGCGCATCGAGTGCGTCACGTTCCGCTTGCTCGTCGGCGCTCAAAGCACGCGTTCCAGCGCTCAGGCGCGTACACGCATAGATGGTTTCGTAGTTGGTTTTCAGGTCGGCTTCCACCCATGACCAACCCTCGGCGCGCAGCGCATCGGCCGCCTCATCCAGCTTCGCGCGAACCAGACCGTTCAGGATGTCCGGGCTTACCAGATAGCCGCCGCCCGTGTCCGAAAACAGGTCACGGCGCACCTCGCCACCCGCTGCCTCGTATGCCTCGACGCCGACAAACCGGGCCAGCGCGTTTTCGCTCGACACTTCCTCGCGCGTGATGATTTCGCGCAGCTTCGCCGGTGCCTGCATCCATGCCGGGCCATCCTGTACTTCGGCCCAGATGCGCTCTTGTTCGGCTGGATCGGGGCAGAGCGCGAGCGCTTGCAACTGGCCGAGTTCAATCTCGTCCTGGCGGAACGCTTCGAAAAGCTTCGGCGACACGTGCGCCAGTTTCAACCGCCGTTGCACCGTCAGCACGGAAACAGAAAACACCTCGGCAATGTGTTCGGGCGTGCGCCCGTCTGCGTGCAAGTCACGGATGCCTTCGCACACGTCCGCAAGGTGCATGTCTTCGCGCGCCGTGTTCTCCATCAGCGACATAAGCCGCGCCTCAGCATCCGTCACGATCACGACGTTGATCGGCGCGTCGGCCGACGCTTCGCGGCGCTCGACCAGCAGCCCATAACCGGCCTTGCGGCGACGGCCCGCACAAACGCCGTAGCTCACCTTATTACCTTGCTTGGCCTTCACTTCGTGAACGATGAGGTTCTGCATGATGCCGCCCGCGCTCTTGATCGACTGGGCCATGCCTTCGATGTTCTGCGGCTCGCCGCGCCGCACGTTGAACGGTGAATCGATCAGCGCCGAAAACGGCACGGTGGTTGCTGCACGGCTACCGACGATCAGGTCGACTACGGCTTGCTGTTTCTGCTTTGCACTCACTGTCGTTACTCCCGAATTCGGCCAAGCGGGATGCTCGGCCATGGTTTAAATATATGCCTTAAAGGCATTATAGTCAACAAAAAAATCTTGAATATAATGCCTTTAAGGCATATACTATTTTTGTGGCCGGGCATCCCGCTTGGCCGAATCCGGGAGTTATCCATGTCTCAAGCTGAAGCACTGCAAACCGACGCACCGATTCAATCCTCGCTCGTCATCGAGGAGCACCGTCTGCGGTTCTTGCCGAAGCATTTCGGCCCGTCGTACCTGCGTGGCGAAAACCTGCTCTATGCGTGGGCGCGCCGACTGTCGCCGGAATACTCGGGCGGTCACTGGCTGTTCTTCGAGCTGGATAACGGCGGGTTTTATGCCGCGCCTGCGAATGAAGGTGAGCTGTACGTCTGCTTCAATGAGAACAGCTACGAGGGGCACATGGGGGCGGAAGCATTCGGGATCGTCGTCACGTTGTACGTGCTGTGCCGACTGTCGCACGACGACCGCACTGGGCGATTCACGAATGCCTATCATGCGCTGCGCCGCTTCGCCGTGCAGCATCCCGAACAGCGCGAAATCTTCCGCGCAATCGACTAAGGGGACCGCGCCATGCAACAGCAACGTTTCAAGGTCGTCGTAAAGTGCCGTGAATTTCCTGTCACGGTTGATTGTTTCGTGCCTGCCCTGTCGGTTACGCACGCGGGCGTGGTGGCCGATGAATGCGCCACGCGTCACGGGCTGTCCGGCGTCGAGGTGATCGATGTCCAGCGCGACGAACAGCCGCGCGCCGACGTGAACTGATAACGTGACGCTCTAACGACAAGGCGCTCCGGCTGCAAGGCCGGGGCGAGCACGTATGGAATTCACCCTGAATGATTTGGAATCCGCGATCAACCATTGGCGCGAGCGTTACCCGTCCGACGACGGCATGACGGTGTGCCGACAGGCCCGCATTCTGGTCGCACCGTACACGTTGATGTTTCTGGAGAAACGCGAACGGGTCGCGGCGTCCGAATTGACGGCCGATCAGATCGACGCGGTGCGCGGCGCATTGGCCGCGCTGCGGTAATGCCGATGGGATAATAGGGGCATAGCCGCCCCTTATCTCTCGCTGTGCTGTGCGCTTGCCGCGATGGTCGGCCGGACCTCCCTTCTTGCAAGCTAGGGGCGTCAGGCACGAGCACGCTTCGCGCGCGCCGCGCGCCCGGATTGAGGGACACGGGGACCCGCGCCGGCATTGTCCGGCGTGGGGAGAGGCCCGACCCGTAGCGAAGCGAAGGGTCAATCCGGTGAGGCGTTGACGGACCGATGGCGGGGTTGTCAAGCCAGGTATGCGATCGCAGTGCGATCGCAGTGCGATCGCATACCTGGCGTGATTCCTCCGGCGCGAAGCGCTGGGGGCTGGATGCTCAGTGGCATCCGATCCAACGCGTTTGACATGCAGAGAAACCTATGACGACCTACACTATTGAAATTCGGCGTGAATGCTTGCAGCCGGCGCGATTCTGGGCCCAGCCAAAAGGAATCGAAGTAAAGGAGATACTCCGGCGAACGGGTATGACACCGCAAGATGCTTCGGAATACTTGGGAATATCCACTAACAGCAATGGACGCACTGTGCGCAAGTGGATGTCCGAAGAAGCACCGATTCCGTATTCGGCCTGGGCGCTCCTGTGCGATGCGGCTGGCATCGACCCATTTTGGCGTGCGGATCCAGACAAGTGATAGACGGCCGCTCGATGCGGCCGTCTATCACTTTGCGGGCACCGGCGACGCCGGCGCAGTAGTTGATTAATCGCGCGGCTTGAGGCGGATTTTTCTCCCTGCCTCGTATGCTGCCGCTAACGCCTCGCGCACGGTCCAAACCGCGACGCTATGGAAGTCAAGGCGATCGGATTTCTGCTCCTGCAGGGTCGAGATAAAAAGATGCTCGCGCGCGATCGCCTCGAGTAGCGTTTCGAATTCTGCGTGGGTCATCGCGCGGTCCTCCGTACATCTTGACCGAGTTCGAACGCCTCGCGCAGCGCGTTCAATAGCTCGGCGACGCTCACGGTAAGCGTGTCATCGGAGCGAGGCGCCGGGCTGTCCAGGCGCGACGCGAAGTGATGATCGAGTACGGCACACATCAGGTGCTGGATATAGAAAAGTTGCATGGTGTTTGCCTTGTTCGGATGCCGGCCGCGGTGAGCGGCCGGCCGTTCAATCGGGTCAGTGGAATCGCACGGCGCCGTCATGCTGCGCAAGTGCGAACGCGACATACCAGTTGCGATAGAGCTCGGCGAACAAGGGATTGCTTTCGCCATCGACCAGGTGCATGAATCGCGAAAAGTCGTTGGCCAGCTTGCGCGAAGTACGTGGCCCGATCGTGCCCATCGTGGTTGAGAAGTCGATCAGTTCCTTGAACATGCCTTCCGTTTCGACGATCGCGCCGTTCGTGTGGCAGATCTTCTCGCTGCCGAGGGGAATCGCCGGATAGTTCGCCAGTTCGGCGAGCTGCTCGCGGAAAATCTCATGCGTGATGTACGTACCGACGTTGAACTCAAACGCATTGCGGTAGCGAAACACGCGGGCGATATCGAGGCCGTCTGCGCGTTGCGGAAAGCGCGGCGCCCAATAGAAACGCACCGTGAATACGTCAATCGGCTCGCGGTTGCCGTCGAGTCGCGGCGCGTCGATCGCTTCCAGGCCGCAATAGGCTGTGATGGTCAGTCCCATGATGGTTCTCTCGCTTCGTTGGAGGTTAAGCCGCGATCGCTTCGCGCCGGCCCAGCCGGGCGACAGCCGCGGCGTGATAAGTCGCGTCCAGTTCGATGCCGACATAGCGACGCCCAAGCTGCTTGGCCGCCGCGCACGTGGTGCCGCTGCCGGCGAACGGATCGAGCACGAGGTCCCCCGGCCGCGTGAACGCCTCGACGACGGCGCGCATGGCGGACAGCGGCTTTTCAGTGGGGTGCAGGCGGTTGCCGGAGTACTGCCACGGCTGTACGTCCGGCAGGGGCTTTGATGGCAGCGCCGGCGAGCCCTTGGCGAGCACGTAGGCCGATTCGTGCTGGTACTTCACGAAGCGCGCCTTGGACGCGTAGGTTTTCGCAAATACGATGTGACCGACGATGCGAAAACCCGCCTTCTTCCACGCTCGGAAGAATTCATCGGTCTTAGTCCAGCCGTAGAAGCTCACGCACAGCGCGTCATCCTTCAGTACGCGGAACACCTGTGCGAACGCCGGTTCGAGCCAGTCGCCGCGCACATCGTTCGCGATCGAGCGGCCGTTGCGGTCCTGGTAGTTGACCAGATACGGCGGGTCGGTCAGCGCGAAGTCGATCACTGCATCGGGGATGGTGGGGAGAACATCGAGACAGTCGCCGTGATAGAAAAAGTCCATGGTGGTGCTCCATCGATAAGGTGAACCCTGTGCCGCCCGGCAGATGACGGGCGGGGCGATGGATAGCGCGGCAGCGTTTGCGGCTGCACGGTGGTGGCTACCCGGCGCTGGCGAGCGCCGGAAGGGTGTCGGGAGTCAAGAAACGTGGAATAAATGGTGGGCCTCCCGGCCAGGGAGAGCCGGCCGTTTATGCCGCGAAAGTTCTTGAAGGTCGTTCACCGTGCGCGACCATCCCGGCGCGCGCGGTGAACGACCGGCTCCCGGCACCCTGGAGGCGATCGTTGGCGACGGGTAGCCACCACCCCGGTAAGAACCGCAGAGGCCTTGGTTGAGTGGACCTTGGCAAGCACGGCGACGTGGAAGGAAGGGATGGTGTTTCGTTGCTGTTGGACATGAGAACCGTGCACGGGCGCGCAGCGCGCGTGCACGGTTCGATCGCGAGTGCAGCGCAGCTCGCCTCGATCACGAGTTTTTGAGGTACAAGAAATTCCGCTATGCTGCGGATGATTCAACCGACCAGGACAGTAGGATCTCCATGCATGACCACGAGCACGCGGCCGCGATGAGGCTCATGTGCGACACCGGCATCGGGGCGACGTACTCGCCGGCGAGGTTTCCGTGACGCGTCGCGCGAGCACACGTCGACGGCCGCGCGGCCAGCTCGCCAAGCGCTTGCTGTTGCCTATGCCGCGGGACGAGATCGAGAAGATGTCGCTGCAGTACCACTCGGCGCTCGAGGCGATCAGGATGCGTCAGGGCAGCGCCTTCGGCATGCGGATCCTGCTGCAGATGATCATGCTGACGGGGTTCATCGATGAAGCCCGTCGACAGGAGATCCGGGTTGAAGTGCTGGTGGCGGCGGAGCGCGGGATCCAGGCTGCCTTCGATCGCGGCGAGCGCGAGGATCTATGGACGTTTGACGAGCAGACCGACGAGCTCGTTTCGATGCTGCTGGCGTGGCACGACGATCAGCTGCGCACGGCGCCACTCGCGGTGCTGTTGGAAGCGATCGAGCGGATGGACCGACTTATCGACGGAAAATCGTTCGAGCGGCCGCCGACGCGTTTCACGCCGTGATCGAGCCGATCGGCGTGCTTCAGTGCGCGCCGGTCACCGCAGTCATCACAACCTTGCCGACGTGCGCGATCACGCCGAAGACGCCGGCAGCAAACAGCAGGCCGAGCTGGATCAGGATGGCCCACTTGAGGATCTTGCCCGGCACCGCAGCCAGCCGGTCGTACCAGGTTATTTGCCGCACCATCACCACATACTTGGTCATGTTGTTCACCATGATCAGGGTTGAGATCGGACGCGCCTTGCCACAAACGGTTATCCACATCAAATACGCAGCTCGGACAGCATCGCACGCTACTACTTAGTGTAGTACAGAAAGTAACGAAAACGGCCTGTTTTTGTGTAACGAAAAGTGCTATCTTAAACTCAATGAAATCCACGAAACCGCGGATGGGTAGACCGCCTATTCCTGAAGAAGATCGGTTGATCGGCCGCTCGATCCGTTTGACCGCTGCGCAATGGGCGAAGATTGATGCGCATGGAATGGCTTGGCTCAGAAAGCTGATCGATCGCGCACGGTCGACAAAGCCAGTGCGCTCAGATGAAGATCAGTAGTCGTCTGGTTGTGCAGGAAGTGCTGTAGCCGGATGAAGTGGATGACGTGACGACGCCTGAGGATGGACATGTTGATTCGCGAGCAAGGCCGATCGATCAAGCTGCTGCGCGTCACGCGTAGCGGGGATACGCGTCGGCACCGTCAGATTGTGATCGGCACGTTCCGTGCGGATGAAGACGTGCCGGCTGATCTGCTCGAGCGCCTGGATCGCAATGAGCGGCGTGAGCTGTCGTCATGGCTGGTGGCCTGGCGTGACAGTCAGGCGATGGCGCGTGCTCGCGAGGTGTTTGCCAGTGCGCCCGCACATCTGGACGAACTGGTCGCTGCGCTGGATGCAGCTGCTGGATTGTTGGCGCCGGCCGAGGCGGATGTGTTGTGGCGCAAGCTGCAGATGATCGCACGCGGCTTGCGGCGCGGCGGTCATCCTCGTCCAAGGCGAGTGCCGGCGCAACCCGCACCGTTGCCTGGCCAGCTGGATCTGATCGACGCGCTTGAGGGGCCAGCGATTGCTGTCACGGCGACCGAGGATGGCGTTATCCCGTGATGCTCAGGCGACTGCTGTCGAAGGGGCACCAGCAGGAGGATCTGGATCGTTTGCCCGGCGGTACCGGAGCATTACTCGGTGGCAGTCGCCTCGATCGCTTTGGGCTGAAACGTGATGCCTGCGTCGAGGATCGACTTGCCGTCGTCGCTGATTCGACCGGCTATCACGGCGGCGCCGCCGGCAGGGTTGTCGCGCACGGCCTGGACGAAGCGCTGCAGGGTGCCGCCCTTAAGCGTGGTTTTGACGATGCGGCCCGCCGGCGTACAGATCGAGAACGGCAGCTGAGCGTTCTTCGCGCCAGGCGTGCCGACAGGCGGTACGGCGTCGAATGGAAATCGCTCGACGTCGACCACAACGCTGACCTTCACGGCGCGAGCATGGATGACCGGGTCTGGAGTGGCGGAAGGTTGAGCAGCATTCGAGCGGGACGGTTGTGACTGGCCAGGCTTCGTCGGGCGGGTAGACGCGGTCATGGGTATGAGGACGGTGTGAGCGGGTTGGGTTCGACGATCATACCGTCTGCAATATCAAACGTGGTTTGTCTTGGAGTGACACGTGATGAGAAAGCAATGTGTAGTAATGCTGATGATGTTGTCGATTGCCGGATTTACTCAATCGGCTTATGCCTACGGATACGGCTATGAGCGTCCTTCCGGATCAGTTGTCGGCGGCATTGTCGCGGGTCTGGTCGGCGGGTTTCTGTTGGGCTCGGCGATCGCTGCACCGCCGGCATATGCGGGGCCGCCTCCGATGTATGGGGCGCCCGTTCCGGTCTATGCGCCTCCGCCCTATGACTATGCGGGGCCACGCTGTTACTGGCGAAACGTGCAGGAATGGGTCGGTTACGGCTGGGCGATGGTCCCGCGGCAGATCTGTTACTGAAGACCTATCGGACGCGATTCACACTCGCGGACAGTCGCTGCCGCTGGTTTTCAAGGAAGGTGTCTTAAATCGCTTGATCACATCTTCTGGAGCGGGCGAAGGGAATCGAACCCTCGTCATCAGCTTGGAAGGCTGTTGCTCTACCATTGAGCTACGCCCGCATGGTTCGCGATCTGAGCCGCGAACGTGTCACGTTACTCCGTAACGGGAATCAGAAAGCGCTCGCGCTTCTTCCCTGCAATCCAGCCCGGCGCTTTGCCGCGTCCGCTCCAGGTTGCGCCCGACTTCGGGTCTTGATATTTCGGAGCGATGGGTGTGCGTGCACCGGATACGGCAGCGCGCCGGCGCCCGAACAGCTGCTCGGACGTAATGCCGTATTCGGCGATTTGCTCACGCATCGCCGTAATGATGCTCTCCAGTTCTGAGAGACGTGCTTCTTCTGCCTGCTGTGCCAACGCATCAGCCTGCTTTTTGAGTTCGAGGTAAGTCGTCATGGATTAAGATTCTTCAGTTGAGCAAAGAGCGCTTAGGCTAGTCGGAACAAGGGACCAGGTCAATACGAGCCGGGCCATTATCGTGCATTTGGATGGTAGTGGCATCGCTGCAGGACGAAACTGGCAATATGCTTGTGCTCTTTCACCAAGTTTATGTGCCGGGAACTGCCCCCGATCTTTCATTCTGAGTGAATTCGATCTGATTTAACAGTAGATCACATTGGCGTCGTTGGTTTTGGCGGGATATCGATTACTCTGATACTGCTCACGAGCATGACGAACTCTTCTCAATAATCGCTGTTCACGCACTTATGCCAGACGTCAGAAAAGTCCCGTATTATCAGCTGGAATCCGGTGTTTTATATTCCAGCAAACGGTGGAAATGCTACTCTGGCGTAGTCGGATGCGTTCCCATCGATACGCAGCAGAGAATCTCGTTCGACAGGCTCGCGCCGAACGAGCCTCCACCGCCACCCCCGCCCAAGGCAGCCGCTCCAGTCGCGCCGCAAAAGCCGCCCGCCCCTGCTCCAGCACCTGCGAAGCCGCCCGCCAAGCCACAACTGAGCGATAAACCGCAAGACGCGGAGCAAGCCGACAAGCTGCCCGAGTTCGACCTGCAGGACATCCCCAAAGCAATGGACAAGATGGGCTGGCCAATTTCGGCCAAGCTCGCGCGAGAATGGCTTGCGAGCCCCAAGCACGTCTACAACAACGATCTCAACTCGGTACAGCCGCTCGACGACACAACGGTTACCCTGGATTGGGCATTGAAATTTAGCGGCGCATCCGAGCGCTTCAATCAGCTCGTGCGGCAAGCGATTTACACGCCGAATGCCGTGCGAGCCGCCTCAAAAGTCATGGCACCTGTGATCGAGAAGAGTTTCTCGGGCGGGCAGTTAAACGCGGCCGGTATCGTGATCGACACTTCGCCGTTTCTGAGGGATCCGCTCCAGTTTCACATCGCCTGGGGATTCCAGTACCAGCCCGTGTCGTCGCTCGATACGCTCGACGGTACCGCGATGACCGATCTGACCGGGGCCCTGGCAAACTTCAACTTCTACGCCGCCATCGGGAAGGCGACCGTCACCGGGGATCGCTATTACAAGTACGAAGGCAAGCGCAAGATTTTCTGTCTCGAGCCGGTCGCCCAGATCACCCACATCTACGTCTACATCAAAGACAGCTACTCGTTCAACGACGATTCGCCTTCCAAGAGCCAATACCTCGGCCACTGGAACAAGACCGGTATGGTTCTGTCCTACGTCGCGGCCGTCAACGATTTCTTCAAAAGCAGCAACTTGAATGTCGGGAACTCGACCATCGAGGAGTGGCGTTATCTCCCCGAGGGCGAAGAGGTCAACAAGCCGGTCGACAAACGCACCAGCCGCTTTCGGAAATTCCTGGCAAAGGATGTCTACTGGCCAGTCCATAACAAGACGTACCGCGACTGGCGATCGGTGCATAATCGCGGCGGCGACTTCATGGTCTACAGTAAGCCCAGACTTATCAAGCTGGACAAGCCGATCATTCTGAAAATTGACACCATATGCAGAACCCTCCCGGCCGAGCAATGAAGGC
Source organism: Burkholderia sp. 4NA327C6 (assembly GCF_005502655.1). Lineage (NCBI taxonomy): Bacteria > Pseudomonadati > Pseudomonadota > Betaproteobacteria > Burkholderiales > Burkholderiaceae > Burkholderia > Burkholderia sp. 4NA327C6. The sequence continues at coordinate 14,895 of NZ_SCNZ01000046.1, forward strand.
GCTCACCGTCATCCTCAAAGCGGCCTTGGCCGTTGTCGCCGCATGCCTGGTTGTCGCCATCGCGTGGATGTTCGTGCCGGCCGACGTCAGGAACGCGATCACGCTTTTCTCGCTTAAGAACGCGAAGAGCGTGATCTTCGCCGTCACGTCGATCATCTTCGTGCTCTACTTCTATCGGCTTGTCAGAAATATCGACCATTTCAGTCGTGCAAAGCGCGTGGGACTGGCGATCGTCACGCTGGGCTTTTTGGCATTCTTCTATCTCGTCAATTTTCGCGGGATCGCGACCGACGACACCAATTGTCAGCGCTACAACTACAACGCGAAGCTGAACGGCGGCACCAAGCGGGTCGACGGCACGACCTACATCGTCAACATCTGCGGAAGCGGCGGCGGCCACGGCAATGGCTTTTTTGCTAACCAAAACGAGCAGGTCAAAATCGTCGTGGCCGATTCGCACGGGTCGACCCTTGCCACCCGGCTATTTTTCGTCTTCTGGGGTGGCCGCCCGGGCGCCGAGCCGATCGAGATCCGCGACGGCAAGTTGATCTACTTCGACGCGTCGGATACGTACGACAGCATGCGGTCGATTTCGATGCCACCCACCACGATCGATTGGATCGCCGCGAGAACTCCGATTTGGCTGCGCTGAGAACGGTCTCGCTGCCGGGCGGTCGCCGCGTTGAAGCAGCACCACCCACGATTCAGGATTCGCGAGTGAGCCGCGCGTGGTACTTCGCCGCCTCGCGACGCATCCGCGCCTCTTCCGGCGACACGTAGATGGACGTCGTGCCAAGCGATGCATGCCCGAGCGTGCGCTGCACGACTTCGAGCGCGACGCCAGCCGCCAGCATCTGCGTGCCGACCGTGTGCCGGAAAGCGTGCGGCGACGTGTCGGACAGCTTGCGCCGATCGGCATCGCTCAGATCCGGCATCACCTCGAGCAGCTGCGCGATCGCCCACTGCGTCAGCCCGCGCGCCCCGCGCACCGAGTAGCCCCGGGCGCGGGGCTTGAGCTGGTCGCCGGCCTCATCGGGCTCGCCAAATTTCTCGCGGGCCCGCGGCGTAGGCGGGATGACCAGCGGCGCCACCAGCGGCAACCCGGGTGGTTCCGTCGCGGCCACCGCGTCGAGATCCTGGCCGCGATCGCGCCAGTGCGCACGCAGCGCGTCGACGCACTCGTCGCTGATCGGCACGAAGCGTTGCTTGTTGCCCTTGCCGATCACCTCGAGCAACCAGCTGGCCGGCGTGTCGTCGTCGGCCGGCAGCCAAGCGAGGGCCGCGCGCGCCACGCCGGCCGCCTCGGCAATCCGCAACCCGCCGTCGCCCATCACCAGCAACAACGCGCGCGCGGCGCGCCAGCGCGGCCCGCTCGGGCCCTGCAGCTCGCTGCGTTCGGCCAGCGTCGCGCGCACGCGGGTCCACAGGTCGAGCGGCAACGAGCGCTCGACCTGCAGCTTGCGCGCACGCGTGACGACGTTCGGATCGGTGACGGCCGCCCACGGGTTGCCGGCCAGATACCGCACGGCGACCAGCCAGGCGAACGCCGCGCGAATCCGGCGCACTGCGTAGCGCTGGCTTTCCAGTGCCAGGCCGCCTGGCGCGAACGGTCGCCACTGGCCGCTCCTGCGGGCGACGGGCGAGCCCGTAAAACGCTCAGATGGCGCGGCGAGAAACGCCTTATACGCGTTGCAGTCCTCGACCCGCATCGACGACAGCGCGACGCCGCGCTCGGCCACGCACCAGAGCACCAGGCGCTCGAGCTCGCGTGTGTACGCGCGCTGCGTGGCCGGCCGATCGTCGTAGCGGTGCAGATACGCCCGTACCGCGTCCAGGTCGTGCGCAGCGCCCAGATACGCAAACACCGACGCCCGGTTCGCCCCGTGCGCGCCGGACAGGGCCTCCGGTAGCGCCAGGCGCTCGAGCGGCGCCAGTTGTCCCGCGCCGGCCGTGATGCTGGCCGAGGTCGGCGCCAGCGCGTCGCCGGCGTCGACGTCCGGCCCGACGGCCGTGCCGATCGACGCGGCGTGGCGCCGCAACCAGGCGACCAGCACGCGCGCCCGGCCGGCGCCGATGCGCGGCACCGAGCGCCACCACTGCCCGCCGCGGCGATTCACCAGCGCGACGAGCTCGCCGAGCGTGTGGATCTCCTCGCCCGCCAGGCGTGCCGCGACGAGCGGCCGGAACCAGCGGCCGACCGGGTGCTCGGCCTGCGGCGTGGCAACGGCCCACTGCGCGGCGACCTGCTCGATCAGCTGCAGTGAGACGGGCGTGAGGCGCGGCTCGCCGTATTTTTCGATCGCCGCCTGCAGGTGCGACTTCAATACCGGAGAACCATCGCGCAGCGCGGCCGCGACCAGATCGTCGCGCATCGTGCGCAGCAGCTGCGCGACGTCGACCGGGTCGTCGGCGTCGCGATCGAAGTACAGCCGCTCGATCGTCTCGAGCGGGAGGCCTTTCACGCGCGCGCGCAGCGCCGTGAATTCGGTGCGGCTGTAGCTGCGCAACGGCATTTGGGCCAGCTCCTGGGGGCGATTTGCCATGGTTCAGCCTGCAGGAATGGGTGATACAACCGTGTCGGCAGTGGTGACACGCTGAAGCCGCTCGAACGCGGCGACATAGCGGTGCATCGGTACCGCGGCCAGTTGCGCGTCCAGCCGTGCGAGAACGTGCTCGACTGCGGCGCGCTCGAGGTCGGTCAGCGCGCCCGGCTGACCCTGCGCGGCGCGGTCGGCGTAGTCTTGTAGCGCCGTCTCGGCCCGTCGATAGGGGGTCGGCTCTGTCGGGTCGAGGAAGTATGCGAGGTAGATCGCATTCAAGAGCGTGGCCAGCTGCGCGACGTCGTCGTTCGCGTCGCGCAATGCCGCCAGCGCCACGTGATGCTTCAGCTGGATCCGGCGTAGTTCGGCTGCCGGGATCGGCAGCAGCTGTGCCCGGGTCAGCGGCCGGTGGCTGCGGGAGGTCGCTTTTCTCATTGGCTCGGGAAATTCGACGACCGCACCTTGTCACAGCGCTCGCATTGGTACGCGTGGAGCCCGCTGTCGTTCAGGATGTAGTGGTAATGGGAATGCTGCACCCAGCGATGCACTCCCATCAAACACGCGAACCGCGCCATCCAATTGCGAAACATGATGTCCTCCGGACCGGTTGGTGCATGCCGCTGGTGCGGCGCTTAATTCAGGGCTGAACGGAGACCGGAGCCGCCCGCGACGGTAATCCCTCCGGATGCCTGAGGTGACGGTTTTTCACTGGGCCGTGGCGGCTCGAGCGGACTCGAAGGCATCGGCCCAGCTCTCGTCCGTAATGTTGTCGAGCGTGGCAATCGCCGCCGCGCGCGACGCTTCGATGGTCGACGCCTCACTCTTCGGCACGTGCATTCCCAACAGCACGTCGGACACTGCGTAACACTGAACGTCATCAAGACCGACGACGGCATGAACGGCCCTGGTCCGTCCGCGGTGCTCGAACGGTATGCCGATCACCTCGACATCGCCCGTCCGCATGGCGAGCGTAAACACCACACCGTCGACGTACTTCGGTGCCGGCCTGGCGGGCGGCTTTTTGGAGGAGGAGCGAGCCATGAATTTAACTCCTGCAGGGAATCGACACATAGAGTTCCGGCACCGGCGGCTCGCCGAGGACCAACGCGAGGAAATCGCCGGCCGCCGTCGGGTGTTCGATGAAACGCTGCACGTACGGCGGCCGCGCGAACGCGACATCCAGTAGCGCACCGGACGCGCTGCGGATCAACGAGTGGGAGACGAAGCGTTGTTGCGCCCCGTCGCCCCCGTCCGCGAGCCAGCCGCGTACCGGGGTATCGCCAGGGTGCAATTGCAGCCATCGCGCAACCTGCTCGTGGCAGTGATGAGGATTGGGCGGCCAGTGCGCCAGCGCGCCGGCGCCCGCGTAACGATCGATCGACAGGGCATTCGCATAGTCGCGCGCGATCGTGTCGGCGAGCGCCAGCTTCACGGCGGCCAGCGCGGCGTTACGGTCGAAGGCAGCGGTCATGATGCCCGGCGCTCCTGTGTGTTACCCCCGGACGGTGCGGCCGCGGCGTTGACCAGCCCCAGCAGCCGATGCTCGTCGCGCTGCAGCGCTTGCCGTCCCGCGTCATCGACGGTTTTCCGGGCCGCATTCACGAAGCCAAGCCAGTACGCGAACACGCTAACGGCAGACGCACGCAATGACGCGCGCTCTGCTTCGTCGCCGGCGGCCGCGGCGAGCATCATATAGTCGCGGATGTGCCTTTCGGCGGATCCGGTCAGTTCAGGGTACGAGACGGTGTAGTCGTGCACGGTGGAATTTCAGGTGTTGAGGTTAGTGGAATCGGCGGTCGCCGAGACCCGGATCTTTGCGGCCGCGTCGAGCAGTTGCTGCGCAAGACGCTCCGCCTCATCGGCCGTCGCGAGAATGCGGAAGTGCTGTTCGCTGTCGAGCATGCCGACAACGTCGAGCTCGATCACCTGGTGGTCCTCCCACGCGAACACGCGCGTGCGGGCGTGGACCGACGCGTCGCCGCGGCCTTTGGTGTAGCGGGCAGTCGTTTTCATTTGATCGTCTCCGTCTCCGGCAAGCCACCCGTGCACAAACCCGCCAACATGTTGACTAAGCAAAATGCGGCAAGAAGGAACGGGAGTGCAGCGATCAGGTTGACTATTGTCACGGGTTGTGGGCGCGTCATGTCAAAACATAGAAGCAATGCCGTCAGGATGACGGGCAGCAACAGGAATCGCGTCCATATCCAGTTCCCGGTGTAGATCGACCGCACGACCGTAACCAGCGCCGTAATCGGCACTGTCCCCAAGGCAATCCAACTCGCAATCTCGAATATCGACATCGACCTTTCCTCCCCGTGGATCAAAATCCGTATTGATCGTCGCCCCTGCGCCGTAACACCTGATAGTCGTGCTCGGGCAGCACGATCAACCCGGCTTCGGCCGTCTCGAGCACGCGCGTCATCTGCCCTTCCTTGATCACTTCGCCGTGGTCTGGCCGGCCTTCGCGTAGAACGCGTCGACGATCGCGAGCAGCTCTCGCAGACGTGCAGCGACGCGCGGCGTCACGAACAGATCCACGTCGGGTGTGCGCGCGTAATACGCCTTGGTCGGTCCGACACCATCCGGGCCACCACCGATATCGAGCAGCCGCAGATCGACGGCTGGATCCGTTTTGTCTGCATAGAGCTCGGCGGCGCTGTAGATGTTGTAGATGGCGCCATCCTCGGCCCAGCCTTGTGTGTCGACGCACCACGCGTGCGCCAGCAATTGTTCAAGGTGGGCGGCCTCGTCTTTGCCGCGTGGCGCTTCGAAGAACACGGTGCGCTCGTCGAATGTGCCGCGCGATCGGCACAGTGCGTCCGGCAGCACGACGAACGCGCGGTACAGCGTACCGGTCGTGAGGCCCGTGGTCAGGATCGGTCGGTCGACTGCTTGCAGACTCATCGTTGCACCTCGAAAGAGTGGAAATGGCGTGCGCGTCGGCCGGCCGTCACGCGTGAAGGTTGCGGCCGGCGTCGGCCAGGATCGCTTGTACGGCGGGCTGACGCAGTGCGGCACCGAGCTCCGCGTAATGCGGGTGATCGCCCGCCTCGCTAAAAGCCCAGGTCGTGTATTGCGGCGGCAGCAGCACGGACCACCGGATCGCGTCGTCGACACTTTTCTCGCCGAGCACGATATTGGCCGCGATCGACTGGATGGCGGCGATTTCATGGGGCTGGAGGGCAGTGTGCGCGTAGGGCTCGCGCGCGCGGCCGAGCAGCGGCTCGACGACCTGGCCGACGGCCGTGGTCAGCTCGGTGACCCGTTCGACGCGTGGCAGCGCGGCAAGGATCGGCTCGCGCATGCCCGGCTCGAGCGTCAAGGCGAAGCCCACCCGAAACTCCCGCAGATCCGCGTGCTTCGGGGGCAGCACCTGCAGCACGTCCAGAATCCCGGCCGTCTGCGTCACGTAGACATTCTGCGGACCCGCCGCGATCGCGTTGTCGCCACTTACCCGGGCCCACTCGTCGCCCCATGACGACGAGCGCGCATCGACGGTGATGAGTAGCGTGGCATCGGGTTCCCGGAGTTCGAGATGGGTGGAACACGGTTGGATCGTGACGCAGTAGCGCTCGCCCCGAATGGCGAGACCCGAGTTGTAGCGGTTGACTTCCGGCATGGTGGCTCCGTTCAAGGTTGAGAGGTAGGCGCGCGATCGCCGTCGATCAGCGCCTCGAGCCGGGCGCGATCGGCCTGGTAGTCAGCGCGGTTGAACGCGAGCAATTCCGTGACGAGGTCGTCCCACATCGCAAGGGCGCCGCGCGCTTCGTCATGACTTTTGGATGTCAGTTGCCGTATCGTCCGCTCGGCGCGAGCGGTCAGGGCGGTATAGCTCAGGGTCTTGCTCATCGCGCTCTATCCCTTGTCGGTCGGCAGACACTGATACGACCAATTTCGCGCCCGATACGACTGCACCGTGATACCGGGCGAAACCTTGGTGTTGGCCTTTTCCACTTCCGCCTCGTGGCGATCCAGGCGCGCCACGGCCTCGGTGCCCGTGCGCTGACACAGCGCTTCGGACTTATACCCGCCGTCGCCGATCGCCATCGATCCGCTCACCATCAAAACCATCAACCAGCTCGTTGCCATTACTGCTCTCCTGATGTCGGGATTCGCACGGTCAACCCTGGCAAGTCCGCGAAATCGGCCACGTTCAGCGTCATCAGCGCGTAGCCGTGCTCAATCGCCTGTGCGGCGATCCACAGGTCGTTGTAGCGCGGGCGCGGCGAGCGGCCTGCCTGTTTGACTGCGGCGGCCAGTACACCGAACGCGGCCGCGGTGTGACGCGTGACGTCGAGCACCGGGCGCCGCTCGAGCTGACGCAGATGGGCGGCCCGGCGCGCGCGCTCAGCCGCATCCGCGCACGCCTGTACGCCGAATGCCAGTTCGCCCAGCGAGATCGTCGAGATGAACACCGGCGCGTCGCCGGCGGCGTCGATCACGGCACGCGAATCGACGGTGCCGCCGGCGAGGCCGACCCACACGCAACTGTCGATGATCACGCCCACGGATCACGCACCCCGTCTTCGAAGCCGGCGCGACTGTCGCGCAGCCAGCGGGCAGCATCTTCGGCGCCGAGACTCGTCGGCAGCCCCTCGAGCGCCTGCGCGGCATTCATGACGGGGTCGGCGGGCACCAGGCGTGCGATCACGGTCTGGTTGCGTTCGACCACGACGGTCTCGCGGCGCTGCGCGACCTGGTCGAGGATCTGGCGGGTGTGGCGGGCCAGATCGGTGGCGGTAATGGTGGGCATGATGACCTCCGGGAGCAATGAATACATATTATACGTATTTTCCGCATCTAAAAACAAGTGGATTCCGGCCCGACGGGGTTTTCGAGCATTAAACGCAATGCCGCTAAGGGGAGTTATCGGCATTGAGGGCGTGCCCCAAAAACCCGGCCGCAGCCGGGTTCGGCGTCGTTCAGGACCGCGTGATCAGGTACGCGACCAGCGGCAGGCTGGCCAGCGCGGCGATCGCCGCCAGCGGATGCACCAGTCCGTAGCCGGCCGGCCAGAGGGCCGACAGCCCCCGGTCGACAGCTGCCAGAGCAATCAGCAGCGCCGCGGCCACCAGGCCCCTGCCCCACCCGCCTGCTTTAAGCTGCATCGTTGCCAAGTTCATGATCGAGATCCTCATCGTTGATGTGGGGGATCCTACAGCGACGACAGGATCGTCAGCCCAAGACTTAAATCATTTTGCATACTCCCCCTCCCTGTTCTCGCGCGCTCAATTTCGCGGCTCATCATCAATCTGCTGGTCGTCAGCTGCCCTCGCCTGCGCGTCCTTTGGAAAGCGCTCGAGTATGCCAACGGAAACCAACCCAAACCACTCCTGCCGAGGAGTCACCATCACCAGGCCATCCGCTCGAATCTGCTTGATGAATAATTCATATTCGGGCGTCGTTTTGCCAACGCGCGGGCCAGGTGCCGTGACGATCGCACCGGCCAGGATGGCCGTTCGAGCTGCGACCCATGACGTAAAGCCTGCGGCGAGCGCAAAGCGATCACAGGGGTGCTCGATCTGCACGCGTGGCCCGAAAGAATGACGTGCATCGGGCGCGTAAGGCTGCTCGATCGGGCCGGTAAGTTCAGTGAGCTCAACACGCAGCAGCTGCGGGATCCGCTTCTTGTCGGTGCCTGTCATTACCCTTCCTTGCGTTTCAAAACAGATTCATCTGCCGTGAGTTGCGTTCTTGCGGTGGTGTCGGCCGCACGCCCTGCCCCACCCGTCGCATTCGCGCGATCAACGGCACGCCGCAGCCATCGACCGTCAGGCCAAGACCGAACGCTTCGAGATCGTCCCGCGTCAAGTGCTGCAGCGGCTTCCAAGTCGGCCGCCAACCGTGCGCCTGAGTGAGTGCAAGAAGCTCGCGCGTCGTCAGCCCCGGCACGCAGTCGCGCACAAATTGCGCGCAAGCTTCCGGCACCAGTTCTGGCGGGAACGTGGGCGGCAACGCGAAGAATGCCGATTTGCCTGGCTGGTCAATGTCGATGAGTTGCGGGTGGTGTATCGGCTTCAGGTTTCTCGCATGCGAGAATCGCCTGAAATGAGCTGGTGATTCCCGGTAAGTTGCTCCCGCCTGTTGGAGATTTCTCGCATGCGAGAAGCGTACCCCAATAGAAGGGACATAACAATCGCTGGTTACGGACGTGCGGTCGGTGAGGCTCGATGTGCGGTGCTCGTGTAACGCCGAACGGAGTGATTTCTCGCGTGCGAGAAATATATGTGTTGACAAAGTGTTTACCGGAAAATAAGATGACAACAGTTCGGCGAAGGCCGATTCTGTTCAACCTGATTTCGTAAGGCTGATCCCTATGCGAGCAAATCACGCAATCAAGAAGCTGGTGCAAGCTCTCATGCAGACCGTGACCGTTGGCAATCAGAAAGGCGGTGTCGGTAAAAGCACGTTCAGTGTCCATCTGGCATTTCGCGCGGCCGAACTTGGCTATCGCGTTCTGCTGATAGACATCGATGAGGGCGACATTTCCGAAGTGTTCGCGGAGATAGAGGAAGGTGACGACACCGACTATTTGAAAGCGAGCCATCTTTTCACTGGCGCGATCGACGGTCGCCGTCCGAGGCAAGTGCACGAGCGGATCGCTCTGATCGAGGCCGATGTTGACGTTCTGGACGTAGATGACATGCCGCTCGAAGTTATCGAGCAGCCGCGCGCATCACTCGCAAAGCTGGCCGCCGACTACGATCTGTGCATTATCGATACTCCTCCGAATTTGCAGCGCCGCATGCTTGGCGCACTTGCAGCGTCGGATGCGATCGTATCGCCGTTCAACATTTCGCCATTTTCATTCGCGCGCATGCCGAAGCTGCAAGCCACGATCGCCGGCGTAAAGGCGCAGTACAACCCGGAACTACGCCACCTCGGCTTTCTGCCAAACATGGTCAACAGCAAGTCGGTGAATGAAGTAGAGGCGTTACCGGAGCTACGCGAGGCATACGGCGATCTTATCTTTGATGAAGCGATTATTGCTCGCGCGTGCGTTGCTACTGCGCTGGCGCAGGGGCGTGCGGTATGGCATCAGGCTCGTAGCGGGAACCAACGTGCCGCGGGGAAGGAAATGCGGCAAGCATGCGACGCAGTACTGTCGCGCCTTGGATTGAATTAAGGGGAATGTCGTGAGCGCATTCGGAAACAAGATCAGTAAGTTATCAGACATTCAGAAGCAGGGCGCTGCGGCCGCTTTGCCAGGCGAGCGGATCGAAGAGGTCGATCCGGAGTTGGTCGATTGCGAGAAGCAGATCCGCAGTATGGACAATCCGGGCTTCACGGTGGAGTCGTTGACTGAACTTGGCAATGACATGAAGCGTGATGGTCAGCATGAGCCGGCGGTGCTGCGTAAGAACCCCAAGCAGGCCGGGCGCTACCTCATGGTGGCGGGTGAGCGACGTTGGCGCGGGTGCAAGATCGCAGGCATCAAGCTCAAGGCCGTCGTGCGGGACATGGATGATGAGCAGGCGCGCCGAGTGCAGCGCGCGGAGAACATCCAGCGCGAGAATCTGACCCAACTCGAAATAGCTGTTGCACTGCGAGATGATAAAGCCCGACTTGGCACGCTAGAGAAAGTTGCGGCGGAGTGGAACAAGGGGCTGAACTGGGTAGCCGAGCGCATCAAGTTTCTTGAGGTCGTGGAGGCGGGTGGGCATGCGAGCCAAGCTGTCGCAGAGGGGGTCACTGCCGACATCACCACGATCAATGACCTGCATCGCCTTGAAAAGGTCGACCCGGCAGCCGCACAAGCGGTGGTTGAACAGGCGAAAACCGATTCGGGCGCGAATGTGCGGAAAGCGATTCGAGGCAAGCTGAAAGACGCGAAGCCAAGCACGAAGGCGGGAAGCGAGGTTAATTCTCGCATGCGAGAATCCTCGAGTGCCGATGACGCGAAAGAGAAGGCGAAGAAGCCTAAAGCGGCAACAGATGCTGTTGTGATCGTGGCTGATGCGGTGTCGCAGGTGCAGGCATTGCGCGATCAAATTGGCGTGTTGGCGAAAGTATTCCAGGAGCGACGCGATGTTTTTGGCGTGATGCCCCCTGATGTCGAGAAAAGTATCTTCCAGGCGCGGGCTGAGCTTGATCGCACGCATCACGCGCTGACGAAATTGGCCGCATCCAAATAAACCTAATATCTACGATCGGCAGGTAGATCGTAGATATTGCATAAGGGATCTACATGCAACCGTTGGCCGATATGTACCGCTTACCCGAAGAGGATTTTATAAGAGTGGCGGATCAAACTCGGATGAAGGAGCGCAGCCTACAGGTCGCGCGTGAGGTTTTGGTGGAGGGCCGAGGACTGTCCGAGGTCGGAGAGCGGCACGGAATGAAGCGACAGCAAGTGCTGGCTATTCGGAACCGCTTTTTCGCCGAATATCTACAGTCGTCAATGTTTCCCCCAAAGTGGGTTAGGGCGACAGTATGTGCCCCGCAAGACTTGCTCGAGAAGTTCATGGTCGAGGTCGAGCAAGAGCGGATCAAGTATTTTTCGCAGAAAGAGGGCTAGTGTAGTCGCGAAGCGTTCGCTTCGTTTCTCGCATGCGAGAAATTGAATGGTGCGCTGTGATTGGCCGATACCTAGGAATAATTTCTACGAGACGATCCGTTACCGTCACGCAGGCAAGGCTCTGCGTTTAGGCGCTTGAGGAACAGATCCCAAAGCGGCGTGGGAACACTCGTTGGCTGACTGCGAAAACAGCGCCGCACATCGTTCACGTGTATCAGAGTAAGGCGTAATCGATGGATTTCCCACAGCAGCGTGCGGACCGCTGGTGTGGGGTTCTCATCATAGATCTGCCGTAATTCAGCAGCCGTAAGCGGCGTGCGTTCCGGGCGACTGTAGTTCTGCATGCTGGATCACGGAGAGGTAGGAAGTGCTTGAGAGCAATCGGCGTTTGTCGGCTGGCCAGTTCAGTTTGCATACCTACCGATTGCATCGTGCCGACTTTTCCAGAGCGTGCAGATTGCGTCCAGTCTGTTCTCGAAGGCGCCGATCTCGTGCGTTTCCGAATCAGTCCGAGCGTCATAGTATGACGTTATGGTCACACGCCATTTGCCGCCCATCGTCAATTCGTAGATGCCGACACATTCAACTGCGCTAGCGTCGGGCGATGCGCGATCGCACCGACGCATCAGGCGACCGGTCCTGCCGTCCTGGCCGGCGGCTGCATCGCTTTCGATGAAGTAAGTGCCGTCGTCGAGCAAGACGTCGCCGTCTTTGTGGGTCCGTGAAGTCATCGAGTAAGCCGCTCCGTTGTGCTAGTCGTTGACGGCTACCGATCGACGTTTGTCGTCGTGTGCCGGCCAAAACACCTGTATAAATATACAGTGTATGACGGCGGGCATGTGCGCGCAAATCCGCCGCCAAATTGTGCCGACAGCTGATGTGGTCCGATAAGGCCGCTCGCGGTCGGCTAAGATTGGCGTGGCTCGGCACGATGGGGCGGATTCGGCGCGTGCCAGGCGTCAACGAACGACGACTTATTCGGAGCAATGCAGCGTCCGGCCTAAAGTTCGCGTACCTTTGCGCCGTTATGCGATTTGCATGTTATGCGGCTAAGGTGTGCGGGGTGAGCGTCTTATCAAGTTTGAATAATTAATCAATAAAGGTGTTAGATGACTGGCTTCGGGGTTGAGGACTTCTTTTTGTTGCGTACGGGGACAGCGTGCCCTGTCTGGACGTTAACTGACGACAGTAACATCATTGGTCTCGGTGGTAATCCTCGTGTGACGAGTATTGCCGCAGAGCTTGATCGCGAGCAAGCTGCGCAGGTGCGCGCCTTCGGCGGTGAAGTTACGAAAACATCATGCAGGATCACGATCTCAGGGGAACCGCTGGTGTTCTACCTGGTGGGGAAGAGGATTACTGATCGAATCTGGCGAGGGGTCGCTTCTGTTGACCCGGGCCTTGTCCCGAATGGATCGATGATCTCTGCATGGGAAGAGCGAGAGGCCAGTAACGTCGTGAGGTTCCCGGTACGTCGCGCAAGCTAGGGGTGATCTCGGTCTGGCAATGTAGGTGGTGACAAGCTGTGGGTGTGCAATGAGTGAGAAGACCATATTTGCGGGGCTCAAGAATCACTTTGGGACCCCAACGCCAATTTGGCGATATTCCAATCATGATCGTGTGTTGACGCTGTCCGCGGCCGGTGACGAGTTCGGTCCGACGATCCCTATCCAGGTGATTGGTCGCGAAGCCGAGCGGATTCGCGGCTTGACGGGCGCAACCTCGATGGTGACGCTGAACGTTCAGATCTATGGTGAGCACGTCGACTTATACCTCATCGGGAAAAAAATCCACACTGGTGAATGGGCGGGGGTCGCCGCTTCGCTATGGGATCCCGAGTCGGTCGCAAATATCACGATGCGCGCAATGGCCTTTTCGGAGGGGCTGGTATCAGAGACCAATGCGATTGTGGTCGTGTTGGACAAGAGCGGCATGATTCAGCGATTTAACCGGCGGGCAGAGGAGTACACGGGGTATCGAGAGGAGGACGTGATGGGCGAGAGCGCGCACGATCTCTTCATGTCTGCGTCCGCCGCTCATGAGTCGCGGACCAACATATCCCGCTTCTTTGAGCAGGGCAGCATCCACGATGTTCGTCGAATGATCAACACGGTTGGCGGGGCGCGGCCGTTCTTGTTTCGAAATCGATTTGTTCCGTCGCTGCAAAGCGGCGAGCCGGAGTTAATTCTATGCTCGGGCGCAGAACTTATCGAAGAAACTGGGACGGACGTGGCCGGAGATGCTGGTCATGAAGCCGCAGTGGCCAACGGTGCTTACTTGCGCGCTTTAACAGCCCGGATTGTGGACTGGGCTGCTTTGACAAACGGTGCGTCAATGTTGCTGGCCTCAATGGAGGGAGGCGCAATTGATCCACGGATTGTATTGCAGGCACAGCGGCTCGCTGCTCGTGCAGTCCAAGATGCGTATGAGTTGCACGATGCGATCAGTGGCGGGTTCGCCATGGATGACCGAACGGGCTTTCGGTAATCGGAATCTACTTCAGTCGGTTTGGTCAGCGGGCGCGTCAGGGGATGGCGGCGGCAGAGGCTTAACGTGCGTGGTGCGTGATTTCCCCCCATGGATCTGGCGCGCTGCGACCAAGCCAGCAGCAAAGTGTCGTACTGCGTCAAGCTCGCGCTCATTGAGCTCGGCAAGCCAGTCGGGTATAGGGGACGTCCCTTCCATGGAGCCCTTGCCCATCGCAAGCCATACGGGGCTAACTCCGTAGAGCAACGCAAGCGCGACAGTGAAGGCCGAGCCGGTGCCCTTTGTCTCCAAGGCTCCCAGGTTGCTTTGCGAGATGCCGACACGTGCCTCGACCTGCTTCTGCGAAAAGCCCTTTCTCCGCCGTGCAGCGAGAAGGCGTTCTCCGAAGGGAGTCCGGCCCTGGCCCTGATTAGAATTATCCATCGGCGTAAGATAGCCCATCGAAATACCCCAATTATGGTTGATCAGCAACCTTTTATGAGGTATTTTTATGACTATTGTTGAGCGATCTGTAATCAAGATTGTAGATCGTTGTCGCAACTGACTTGGTGGTCGGGGTGACACATCTCAACATGCTCAAGATACAGGCGGCGCACGGAGTTTTGTTGCTTGAAGGTCGAATCGTTGTTGCTATGTCAGATGAATGCGAGTAGGATAAAAGTTATAAACTTTCCTGCAAGTTTGTATACTTTACAACGAGTGGCGATCTTCTAGCGGAGTCATGGCGATACTTTCCCTTTTACACCTCAGAAGGAAGAGGGGAAGGATGCCAGGCATATCACTGCAAGAACTGGCTTTCGCATACCGCACAGGGGAGAAATGTGAAATCTGGGTTGTTGAAATCGTTGAAGAGGGCCGGCCGCTGTGGATAGTGCAGGTCTTCCTCTTCGAGCAAGAGAAACTGTTCACCCTTCAGGGGCAACGCGGTAAGCAACGCACATGGCGTGACTTTGACCGAGTGATGGGAGTTTTAAAAGAAGCCTGTCCCAAGTTGTCCGAAATAAAGGTGAAGTTTGCAGCTGAGGCCGAATCGGCTCAGGACGGCGGACACCAGGGAGAAGAGGGGAAGTAGCGCTGGAGGCAGAGTAGTAACGGTCGGTAAGGGTGCGTCAACACCGTTACCGACCTAACCAGGTTAGTTGCGATCCAACCACGGGGCTTTGATAGAGCTTGCCGAGATGAGGAATAACCATGGCTTTCGGTATTGTACGTGATCGGTCGCGTGCTGCCATCCTTTGGGGCTGCGTGTTTGCCCTGAATTCGTTACTGATAGTAACGGCGCGCGCCGATTGTATTGACGCCGCTGCTGCTTACCAGCATCTGAACCCGCATCTTGTCAGAGCGATTGCCTCTGTCGAGTCGGGTTTCAATCCGTCCGCGCGCAACGTTAATCGCAACGGGTCCGAAGATATCGGGCTCATGCAGATCAACTCTAGTTGGCTGCCGACGCTCGCTCGCTACGGCATCGATCGTACGGCGTTGCTCGACGCGTGCACGAACGCTTACGTTGGCGCGTGGATCCTCTCGCAAAACATCTCCCGCCTCGGGCTGACCTGGAACGCTGTTGGTGCATACAACGCGGCGTCGCCGCACAAGCGCGTCCAGTACGCCCGACGCGTCTATCGCGAACTCTTCCGAATCACACCTGGCGTGACGGCAACGCAGCCGGTCGTTCCTGTTTCGATACCGGAAGCGATGGCAGCGGTCTATGAAACGAGCCGCTTGGCGGTAGCCGGGGCGGAATAGGGACATCCGATGAAATCACTCACGTCGGCCGGTCATTGTGTGTTTATTAGTATTGCTAAACACATGGGCGCGTCGCGCGATGCCACGACGCATTTGGCAGGCGCCAGCCGGCGTAATTACCGTACCTCGTGCCGCGCTATCCCGACTCCCCTCACTTTAGGGCATGGCGGCGGCTTTGCCGGACGCGGTGGTTTTGCGTCAGGCGTTTTCTACACCGCGCGCTACTTGCGCTTTCTGAAGGTTGCGATCGCCAGTCGTTACCGATATCCCGGAGATTCGATGAAACGGCCACGATTTTCGCGCATGCCGTTCGCTGGCGGTGTTGCCGCGTTCGCCATGATTGTCCTGTCCGGCTGTGCTGCTGGAGTTGATGGTTCGGCAGATTGGGCGCCGGTTGCGCGTCAGACCACCGGGCGCTATCAACGAGTGTGCACGCTTCCGCCGGCCACAACGCAGCCGCGCGCGCCGACTTCTACCGCGCTTGCTGCCGCCATCGCTCCGAACGCGCCGGGCTTCGATCTGCGCTCGGACGACAAGACGTTGTCTGTTTCGCTCGCCCGCTGGGCCAGTATGACTGGCGTGACGATGCGCTGGATGACGTCGCTGCAGGTGCCGGTGACCGCCGACAGTCATGTCGCGGGTGATCTGGCAGCCGCGATGAAGTCGATCTTGGCCGCCGTTTCCGATGCGGGCTATCCACTCACGATTTTGCAGGTGGCTGACGGCAAGACCTGGATCGTCACAGACGCGAACGATCTGAACGGCAAGCCGCTGTTCGGAGCCGCGTCGACGAATCTGGCCCAGGTGCCGAAGGGGGCGAGCGATGCACGCGCACATTAATGGCACGTTGCGAGGCATGCTCGTGATCGGTGCCGCACTCGCGACGAGTGCGACGGCGATCGCGGGTGACCAACTGGCAACGTCGAACTCGCCGGCAATACATCTCGCACCGTACCTGCCGCGCTACAACCCACCGGCACCCGCGGCGTCGGCCAGTCCCTCATTGACGGTTGCTGCGGTTCCGCCGCTGTCGTCTGGTTCGCCTGCCACGCTTATCGCGCAGAACGCGGCGAGCAATGTCGCGCCAGCCGCTTCGCTGTCGCCGTCCGAAACGGTTGTGGAGGCGCCAGTCGTCGATGCGCCGCCCAAGCCGCTCCACCACCTGACCGGCGGAGTGTCGCTCGAATCTCAACTGCGTGAGTGGGCGAAATCGGACGGGTGGTCGCTGTCCTGGAACGTGGGCCCTGACTGGATCGTGCCGAACGACGCGGATTACGCCGGTGATTTTCCGGAGGCCGCGACGAAGGTCCTCGAGGACTTGGCAGCCAATGGCGCTGACGTTCGAGGCGATGGCTATTTGGATAACCGGACATTCGTGGTCCACGAAGCGGGGAACGACTAAATGCGAGCTTCCTTCCTGCATCCCGCATTCGCCTTGGCGCCGGCACTGGCCTTGACGCTGACCGCATGCGCGATTCGCGACATTCGTAACGAACAGCAAGCAGTGACCGATCAGGCTCGTGCTCAGATCGCTCAAGCGCCGACGAGTCGCCCCGTCGTCAAGATGCATAAGCGCGCGTGGCTGATGGGTGAACAGATCGTAGCAGGAAAGCCGCAGCCGGCAATTTACGACAAGGCGGTGTCCTATACGTATCCGGCCGGTTCGCTTGCGGAGGTTGCTCAGTGGATCACGCGCACGACGGGCGTGCGCACCGAGATCGATTCGTCTGCCACCAGCTCGGCGTCGGTGCCAACGTCGTTTTCGGCGCCGACTGGCGGTGCGATGTCGTCGCCGCTGCCGCCGGGCGTGCCTGGCATCCCCGCTGGCCAACCGATCCTGCCGACAGCAGTGGGCGCGGTTAACCTCGACTCGGCGCGCGTGCTGACCTACAAGGGCACGTTCAAGGGGTTCCTCGATCAGCAGCAGGCTCGCTTCGGTGTCTGGCATCGCTATCGCGATGGCGTGATCACATTCTTCAAGCGCGAAACTCGCGTGTTCCCGTTGCCGGCACTCTCGGAAACGTCGGGAATGGAAAGCTCGATCACGACCAGCTCGAATTCGTCGAACGGCGCGAGCGGATCGAGCGGAAGCGGTAATTCGGGCGGTACGTCTGGCGGGAATTCGCAGCTCTCTACGCTGAAAGTCACGATCGCACCGTGGAAGCAATTGCAGACGACTGCCTCGGCGATCGCCGGTAGCGGCGCGACGGTGACGGCGGATCCCGACCTCGGGGTGCTGGTCGTGACGGGCACGCCCGCGCAATGCGACGCGGTCGACGGCTGGATGAAATCGCTGACCGCGATGTACAGCAAGACGATCGCGGTGGACATCCACCTGTATTCGGTTCAGACGGACCATGACGAGAACTATGGCCTGGATCTCGCGCTCGGCTACAAGAGCGCGACCGGCCACACGTCGGTCGGTATCACCGGCGCGGCGGTCCCCGCGATCAGCGGTGGCGGCTCGGGCATGAGCTTCGGCGCAAACATCCTGTCTGGCCCGTTCTCGGGCACCAAGGGGGCAGTCAAGGCGCTGTCGAGTCTCGGTAACGTCACCACGCTGCTGTCGAACGCGGGCGTCACGCAAAACGGCAAGAAGGTCACGCTGCAGGACGGCGAGCAGATCCCGTATCTGCCGCAGACGCAAAGCACGCTCGCCGCAAACGTCGGGTCATCGTCGTCCGCGACTGGCCAGTTCCAGCCGGTCGGGTTTACCGGTCAGTTTCTGCCCAAACTCGTCAACGGCACGATCGTGATGGATTTTTCGCTCACGTTGAGTCGCTTGATCGAGATGGTGTCGTTGCCGGCCGGCTGCAATTCGAACAGCACGCAGTCGTGCTTGCAGATGCCCCATCTGAAGAATTACGACCTGCAGCAGATCGTGCCGCTGAAACCCGGCGAATCGCTCGTGCTGGTTGGCATGCAGCGTTCGGACAACAGCACGCAGGACAACGGCGTGGGTTCGCCCTTCAATCCCATCCTGGGCGGCGGCGTCGACGCGCGCCAGCAGCGCACGCTGCTGGCGATCGTGATCACCGCGCGACTGCTGTGAGGCCTCGAATGAATATCCGACTGCGTACCCATCCGTCACCCGTGCGCGTGCCCGTGCTGGCGGGCTCACTGCTTGCGTTCGCGTTGCTGCTCGCAGTCCATCCGCGCGCGAACGGTGCGCCGGCGCTCCCAGTTCCCGCGGGCGCGGCACCGGCGTCGCAAGCCAGCAGCACTGTAGCTGTCGCAATTCCTGCATCGGCACCTGCAGCCGTGGCGAGCACGACCGACAGCGACGAGCTCGCTGCGCTCCAGTCGCGCCTTTCAGTGCTGCGCGTCAAAAAAGAGATCGCCGAGGTCGAGGCGGCGATCGACAAGGCGAAAAATCCGGCGTCGAGCGGCATGCCTCTCGCGCTGAACAACCCGCTACCGGCCACGGCCTCGCCCATTCCTGGTACGCCGCCGATCGGCATTCGGACGTCGGCAATCAGCGACATGACGTTGGCCGGCACGGGTTCGTATGACGGCCGCTCGATGGCGACGCTGGTGATCAGTGGTGTTGCGCGTGATGTGCGAGTCGGCGACACGCTCGATGATGGCTGGAAAGTTGCACGCATCGAGGGCAACGGCGTTCAGCTGGCGCGCGGTGGCCGTGTGCGGTGGGTGAGGTTCTGACCATGCTCACGATCGTGACGCTCCCCGAATCGACCGCGCGCTACGCGCTCGGCCTCACATGGGAGCACGAGCCTGTCAAACCGAAACCTGCCGCGCTGCGTGAACGCGCTCGACGGCTCGGCCGCTTTGGCGTCGTGCGTCACACGGCGACCGGCGTCTACCAGGCCGGCTACGGCGAACTGCCGCCAGGCACAAAGGGAGTGGGCCGCATCCGGGCACTCGCAAGCCTTGCGGCCGAGCAGTATCCGTCGCCGTGGATGGGTGTGTTCAAGCTGACCGACGACGCCTACTGGTTGATTGCCGTTCGCGACGGCGAAATCGTTCCTGGTGGCGATCATTTCGGCGATCGCGGCGATGTAATCGCCGCGCGCGATGCGCTGCGGGCGCAAGAAAGCTGGCACGAACACGATGGGACGGTCGCGCACCTCGCGGAAATCGTCGGGCTCGCGACGCCTGAGCGCGGATTACGCGACCTGCAGGCATCGGTGCCGCAGATCGTCTGGGTGCTATCTGCGGTGTTGGCAATCGCAGTGGTTGGCGTCGGGGGCGCTTTGTGGTTGGCGCATCAACAGGAGGAGCAGCGTCTCGCCGAATTGCAGCGGCAAGCAGACGCCCGACGTGCGAAGCGCGAGGCCGACGCGGCGATTCCGCCGTGGACGAAGCTGCCGGCGCCTTCGGCACTGCTGAGTGCCTGCGCGAGCGCGTGGCATGCTCAAGCACTCGCACGCGACGGGTGGACGATCGCGAACTGGCGCTGCGAGCAGCAGGGCGAGATGCTCGCGCTGACGGTGAGCTGGACGCGTGCTGGCGGTACTGCACTTGACGCGCCAGGTGTGCTGACGGATCCCGATCATTCGCAGGAGTCGCTGACGCAAGCGATGACCTGGTCGCCGTCGTCGGCGCCAGCCGTACTTGCCGATCTCGCACGCCGCACGATTCTGACGTTTTCGCAAACGCGTGCCGTCCCGCTCACGCTGGATCCGCCGCCGAAGCCCGACGCGAATGGCAACACGCGCGACGTCGATGTGCTGCCGTGGCAAACACGTGGTGTCGCTTTTACTTTCGTGGCACCGCCTTGGATGCGATACAGCGCAGATCTCGATGCGACACCCGGCTTGCGGCTTGCCGCGGTCGTGTACGACGTTATCAAGGGCGAGTGGAGTGCACAGGGCACGCTGTATGCGTGGACGAAGTTGCCGGCCGCTCCCGCAGTCGCGCGACCATTGCCGGTACCGGCGGGAGCGAAGGCATGAAGTCGCCGCGGACGCTGATCGTTTCGGATGCGATGGCGCTGGTTGCGCCTGACGCCTCTGCGTCGTCTCCAGTAAGCATGGTGCCGGTGATCGGCGCGCGCCCCGATCGAATCGACGTGCCGGAGCATCTGCAGTCGAGTGTCGTTGTTGCGATGTCGGACAACGCAGGTGATGCTGACGTCAAGGCGATGATCTACATCGACCATCGCGTCAAGAGTTCGGCGGCCGTGAGGACGTGGTTGAAGCGCCTCGATGAGCTGAAGATCGGTTACGCCGTCGACTCGGTCACGGTCGATGCACTTGAGCGGCTGCGTGGTCAGCATGCGATTGCGCGGCGCGACGATCCGATGCAGGCCACGCAGGCTAGGGCGCTGTTGCTGTTGTCACTGGCCGCAGCCGCTGGCGCCAGCGACATACATATTTTGGTGCGTCGTCGGCATACGGACGTGCAGGTGCGGATCCACGGCGATCTGCACACGTCAGACGCGTTCTCGATGCACGCTGACGAAGGTCGGCGGCTGATCGGCGCGATTTATCAGGGGCTCGCGACGAACAAGCCGCCCGAGCTGAAGCCGCTGGACTTCCAGGACGCACAGATCGATGGTGAGACGCTCGTGGGTACGGCGCTGTCGACAGTTCGGATTATTCGCGGGCCGTCCGTGCCGATTACACACGGCGGCGGATTCCTCGTGGCCCGGTTGCAACGTCGTCCGGACGCGGTGCCGAACAAGTCGCGTCGGGATGCGATCCGGGAGTTGCGGCTCAGAGCGCCGACTCGTCCCGAACAACCGGAGAACGATCCCGCGTGGAAAGGGTTCGCGCCCGCGCAGGTCGAACGGATGCGGCGCATCTCGCACCGCCCTAACGGACTGGTGGGATTGACGGGGCCGGTGGGTAGCGGCAAGACGCAGGCGATTTTCCATATGGAGCGCTATATCGCCCAGCGCTTTCCGGAACGTCGTCAGATCGCGATGGAAGATCCGCCCGAGTTCGAGAAGGAATGGGACGTTCAGTTGGTCGTTGGGGTGCACTCCTTCATGGATCTGCTGCGCGAGACGCTGCGCATGGATCCGAACATGCTGCTGGTTAGCGAGCTGCGTGCGCCGGAGGAAGCACATACGGCACTTGAGGCAGCGCTGACAGGCCGTCTTGTGCTGACCACGCTGCACGTCATCGACCCGTACTACTTCTTCGAGCGCCTCGAGGACATGGACCCGGAACGGTTGTCGCGCCGCAATACGTGCAACCCGGAGAAGGTGATCGCCGTGATCGGCATGCGGCTGCTGCCGCGGCTGTGCGAACACTGCCGCGTGCCGCTCGTCGACGCCGCGGACGATGCCGTGCCCGACGAAGTGCTGCGCGCGCTCAATACCTGGGGCGACACGCTGAACGTCCATGTGCGCGGGCCCGGTTGCGAGCACTGCGATGGACTGGGGACAGTCGGGCGGGTGGTCGCCGCTGAAATCATCGAAACGGATGTCGCGTTGATGTCGGACCTGCGGACGTTGCCGCTCGATGAGGTGAAGCGCCGGCACCGCGCTCGACCGGATACGGATTACTCGATGCTGGCGTATGCGGTCGCGAACGTGCTGGCCGGTCGCGTCGATCCGAATGCGGCGCAGTCTCAGCTTAGCGTTGATGCCCGAAACGACGAACGCCTGCCGACCTTCGAGGAGCTTGCACCGTGAACGGATTTTCGCTGCCGTTGTTCGGCTCGTTGTTCAACCGCCGCCGTCAGCGTGAAAAGGCACTGTCGTGGGCGCTGCGGCTTCGGATTTATGAGGACGCGATCCAGTTGCTGCCACAAGGACGGACGCCCACACAGGTGCTGATGTTGATTCGCCAGAGCCTTTTGCGTCGCAAGAAGCGGGCAGCGGCCCAGCAGATCCACCGCGTGTATCTGGCGCTCGAGGACGGGGCGTCGTTCGCGCAGGCGCTGGGCCATGGTTTGCCTGATATGGAGCGCAGCGTATTGGAGATCGGTGAGCGGTCGAGCGCGGGCGGCCTCCCGAAGGCCATGCAGCAAATCATCGACACGCGCGCGCGGATTCTCCGAATTCAGTCGGTCGCGTGGTCGAGCATCATCGATCCGATTGTGTACATGGTTTGTATGTACGGATTTTTCTATGTCGTCGGTGAGCAAGTGATGCCGTCGATCGAACTGATTTTGCCGCGAGAGAAGTGGACGGGATGGACGGCCTTGCTCGGCTGGTTTGGTGATCTCGGACAAGGCTACGCGCCGGTGATCGCGGCAGTGCTGGCGACGGTGTTCGCCACGGCGACCGTCCAGGCGTTGCCACGCTGGATTGCACGCATGCGTGTTTGGGTCGAGGAAGCGTACTTTGTTTTTACGGTGTACCGCGAGTTCGAGGGCACGCGGTGGTTGCTGAATTTGGTCACGCAGGTCAAGGGTGGCGTGCCGCAGGCCGATGCGATCGCGCAGCAGATTCGTCGTGCGTCGCCCTGGCTTGCATCACGGCTGCGGCCGGTGTACCGGGCGCTGGTCGAAGGGCATCCGTTGGGCGATTCCCTGCGGCGCTCGGGACTCGGCTTTCCATCCCTCGATTTGATCGAGCGGATCGCGACGCTGGACGGCGCGGAAGGTGGCGCCGACGCATTGGAGAGCCTCGCGCATACGCATGCTGAGGTCCTGGAAAAGCGCATGCGCCGGATCTCGAAGACGATCGGTGGAATTTGTTTGTTCGTGATTTTCGTGGTGATCGGCCTTGTGCAGCTCGCCAGTAACGGTTTGATCGGGAACATGGCCGGCTCGATCGGAATGTAGGCACGGCGGTCATCAATTTTGGGTATCGCAAGCGTAGCGTAGGAGAAAGGACATGGGTGACTTACTGGCAACCTGGTACGGCAAGCTGTTGGTGCTGTTGAGTATGGCGGCCGCCGCTGGCGTGATCTATGCCGCGTCGGGTGGCAACAAGGTTTCGTCGCAGGTGAGCGACATCACGTTGCTGCAAGGGGCGGCAAGGCAGCAGCTGGGCGAAACGCCCAATGGATACGCGAATTTCACTACGGGGAATGCCGCGTACCTGATTCAGAACAGCATCGTGCCGCCTGGGATGGTACGCAACGGGAACCTGGTTAACAAATGGGCCGGCGCCATCACGCTGGCACCTACGAACAACAACGGTCAAGGCGTGATCACCTTGGCAGGCATCAACAATCAGAAGGACTGCTCGCAACTGGTGACGACGTTGCGCGACTACGACACGCTCGTGATCGGCGGGACGACGTTTACACGAAATGCTTTGCCGGATGGCGTTAATGCTGCTCAGGTGTGCAGCAACAACACCACGATCCAGATCACGTTCAGCTGATGGAAGCACGGCGGCCTTGCGCGGTGCGAGCGGCGCAAGGCCTGTCGATAGATGTCATAGGAGAGTAACGATGCTGTCGAATGAATATGCGTTTGGGAAAGCTGAGCCGCGCGAGTGGACCGAAGGGGCTGGAGACGGCTCGCTCGCGGCGCTGAGTTTTTCGGACCTGTATCTCGAAGCGGGCGACAGCGCGTGGTTCAAGACCTACGCAAATGACCCGGTTCGGCATGAAATCGGCTTCGAGCAACGCGATGCGATCGCAGTGCTGAAACAGCACATCGAGACGACGGTCACGAAGAACGATTTCCGTCTGAAGTGGGACGGGCTGTCGATGCGAGGCGCGCGGTTCGAGACGATCGCAGGACCGCTGTACGTGCTGCGCCGCCATGCGCCGGCTGCACTCGCGTTCGACACGCTTGGCTACGGTGATCGAATTGAACGCGCGTTGTTGTCGCCCTCGATGCGCGGTCGTGTCGTCCTGATCTCGGGCGGTACGTCGAGTGGCAAGACGGTTGGTGCGACGTCGCTGACCGTCGAATGGATGAAACGGTACGGCGGGGTGGGCTACACGATCGAGAACCCGATCGAAGTGGAAATCGAGGGCGTGTACCGCGGTGAAGACGCAACCGGCACGCTGTATCAGAAGGAAGTGGATGAGGACACTGAGTTCGGTCCGGAAATCCGTAGGCGTCAGCGTGGCGCGCCGAACTTGATCATGGTTGGCGAGCTACGTACGGCCGATGCCGTTGTACAGGCATTGCTCGCGGCGGCGTCCGGCGTGCTGGTGATTGCGACGTATCACGCTGCCGATCAGATTACCGGGCTGCAGCGTCTCGCGAGCATGGTGCGCGACGCCGGCGCAGATGCGGGTTTGTTTGCGCAAGGGATTGGCGCGGTGATTCACCAGAGCCTGCTTTTGACGGAGCGCGACGGCGCAATGCAGCGGAAGTTGCATGTGACGCCGCTGATCGTGGCAGGGTCGCGCAACGAAAAGGGCATTCGATCGCAACTGCACGGAACGGATTTCCGTCAGCTGTCAACGGAGATTGATCGGCATACGCGCCTGTTGAATAACGCATCGCTGGATGTGGAGTTCTAAATGGGCTACGCGCTGCTCCCGCTCGTGGTGTTGATGTTGGCGTTGAGCCTGATCGCAGGCGAGCAGCGCGCGGTCGGGCGTGTTGCCGGAGCGGACGCGCGCGCGGACAGCAGGGCCGAGACGCGTGCGCTGCAGGCAGAAGTATTTGCGGCAGCGTGTGTAGCAAGCGCGCAGGCGCAGCCTGGTTTGGTGAGCGACGCGCTGGTCGTGACATGGCCGTCCGGATTGACCGCGCTGCCTGGCGCGAACTGCGTGACGCGCGCGGACGGTGCGGGGCGGTTGGTGTTCGCGGGCGTACCGACGTTGCCGGGTGCGGCGGGCGTGCTAATGGAGCGCCTCAACAATCCGGCGTTCTGGTATGCGGTGCCGGCGAGCGGTACAGCGAAGGCGCTGATCGGTGGGCAGACGATCAACGTACCGACGACGTTCGTGGCCGGCACGCTGCTCTATCAAGGGAGGGTGACGCCGTGACCGGGAATCTGGATAGGGAGTCTGCCGAACCGGTACCGACGCGGGTCGAACAGGTTGTCATGGTCATTGCGCGGCTGGTGGTTGGCGTGATCGTGATGATCTTCGTCTATCAATGGGCGTTTGAACCGGCGATAGCGGAGATTCTGAAGATGCCCGCCGATGCGGTCGGGTCGCGCATCGCCGCTGCGCTCGGCCTGGCGATGGTGGCCGTGTTTGGTGCGGTTCAGCTGTTCGAGGTGATTGGATGGCTGATCTACGGTGCATTCGAGTGCTACGCCGCGCTTCGCGCGCGCGGCGGGCAACAGGAGTAAGCGATGGGCGAAATGCTCGGCAGTCTGGCCGGTACGTTGATGTGGCTCATGATGGCTTCGGTGCTGTTCGCGTGGCTGCAGCGGTCTGCGGATTCAATTCAGGTCGCCGGCGCGGCGAACCAGGCGCAGGTCATGGGTGCGGCGCTGGGCCGCTACGTGAAGGATCACGGTGCGGACTTGGCTGCGGTCGCGACGCCGACGCAGCCGGCCAACGTGACGGTTTCCGACCTGCAGGCTGGCGGCTATCTGCCGTCCGGCATGAGCACGGCGAACGTGTTTCGACAGCAGTGGGCGGCGCAGGTGCTGCAGCCGCAACCGGGCAAGCTGCAGACGATGCTGTTCACGACGGGTGGCACGGCGATCCCGCCGCAGAAGCTGGTGCCGCTCGCGTCGCAATCGAGCGGTCGCGGCAATCTCGGTGGCTTTGTGCCGTACGCGAATCAGGCCGGCGACGCGACGATGCAGCCAACCGTTGCGATCGGCGCAGGCGGGTCATTCCGCCAGTCGCTCACGGGGTACGCGAATCCGGGCAGTGGCCATCTCGCGATGATGGTCGGAGTGGGCGATGCGCCGAGCGACAACGGCTACCTGTATCGGGTCGACATGAAGCCGGGTCGGCCGGATCTCAATGCGATGCAGACGGACCTGAGCATGACAGATACGACCGGAGCGCAGCACAGCATCAATGGTGCCGACGTCGTCAACGCAAACACATTTCGGCTCGCAAATGGCGCAGGGATGAACGGGGACCAAGGCGGTTCGCTCGAGCTGGGTGACATGAGCGGCACCCATCCAGGTCAGGTGCCCTATGTCGATTTCCATTACGGCGGTAAGGGTGCGCAGGATTTCAACATGCGCCTGATGAATGACGGCGACAACCACTTGATGGTCAGTGGCGCCAACGGTAAAGGGTCGCTGGGCGTGCAGGGCACGTTGCAGGCCGGAAATATCGCCGTCGCGTCGACAGCGTGCTCTCCGAACGGAGCGATCGCCGCGAATAGCGATGGGTCGGGGCAGATTCTCTCTTGCCAGTTCGGAACGTGGATGCCGATCGGCGGCCGCTGGCTGCGGTATGGGTATTACACGGTGTGGGATGCCACGTGGGTGCCCCAACCGACGTGTCCGAACGGCGGATCAATGCAGATTCAAGTCACCCCGCAAAACTTCAGGGTGAATGAGACCAGCGTCGTGAATGCAGGACCTGCGACGTGGACAGGCAATGGGTGGCAGGTTCACCTGACTGATGGTGTCGGAAATGGGATTCCCGGAGCGCAGGGGATTGCCGCAACGTACTGCGCGTACTGACGATCGAGGAATTGAACCATGTCACGCAACAACAGCAACGCAGCTTGCCGCGAAGTGAATCGCGGATTTGGGCGGTTCGGATGGCCGTTGCTCGCGCTGTTCACGATCTCGATCGCAGCGACGCTGTCGATTCAAAACGCTCGTGCTACGCCCGTAACCTGCTCGCCCGGCTACCAGGACAACACGTGCCTGACACCGATCTATCACGATCCGATCCCTGCGCCGCAATGTGCGCAGGGACCTGGATGGGTCACAACGGGGAGTGCGGTTTGGCAGGGTTCGCACTGGAGTCAGCCGCAGTGCAGCTATCAGGCGCCGCCGAGCTGTCCGGCTGGCATGTTGCAGACGGCAGCGCCGACCTGGACGGGGTCGCAATGGACGCAGCCCGGTTGCCAGTCTGTTCCGCCGCCTGCTGTCGATCCGATCGCCCAATGCGCGCAAGCCATCGCGCAGCGGCAAGGTGGGTACGGCATCACTGATGCGAACGCTGCGACGGACGCACCGGTGCTCGAGGCAAACAACACCCTTCGCTGGCATTACTGGACTGCCAATAACTACAGCGATTGGAAAATCACATGGAACGGCGTGTATGCGCCGCCGAAGCAAAACGGGAATCTGTTCTCGTTCACGACGAACGGACAGTTCGTCGTGGTGAAGGGGGCACGTCTCGATTATGGGCTCGACTCGGGTTCCGGTATGGAAGTGCAGAACTTTGTGGCTGCTGTCTGCGAAGCCGATCCGAATACAGGGGCTGTCATCGGCGTCCACGAGGCGATAGGTTTTGCACGGTGTGGCGGGAAAACACCCGAGAGCTGGTCCGGCCCGTGTAGTGGGGGGCATTAAGCGAATGGGAAGTGCAGCGCGCTCGACGCGTTTAAGGCAAGGCAGAGCATCTTAATCGTTGTGTAAAACATTTATCCGAGGGGCATTCATGAATACCGAAAAGAACGTCATCAAGCTGGCCGTGATCTCTGTTGCTGTAGCCATTGCGTTGTCCGCATGCGGGGGCGGTGGTGGTGACGGTGGAAGCAATGGTTCGAACGCAGGAGCCACGCAACCGTCGACGCCGGCAGTGCCGCCGACACCTGGAAGCTCGACGTCCGTGCCGCCTCAAACCAGCGTGCCTGCCCCGACGTATGCCAGCGATTCGCCCAGCGCGACGATTTTTTCGAAGTTGAACGCCTATCGTCAGGCATTGGGTGTTGGCTTGATGAAACAGGACGCGGATCTGGATAAGGCGGCGATCGCTCACGCCAACTATGGTTTGCAAAACGTTCCGAGCCGCGCGATTTCTGCGCTGGGTCACGACGAAAACGCGTCGCTTCCGGGCTATACCGGTGCGTCGCCGGTTCAGCGTGCGCAGGTGGCCGGCGCGCCGTCGACTGAATGGGTCGGCGAAGTGGCCTTCAGCGGCTATGGGCCGGTCGTGCAAACGACTGGCGCAGATTGCGCGAATACCTGGCTTAACAGCGTCTATCACCTGCAAGGCGTGACCGCAAACTCGGAAAGCATGGGTGTCGGTGTCGCTACGACGGTAACGACGCCGCCGGCCGGGCAGCAACCGGCGATGTGGTCATTTTGCGTTCTCGACATGGGGACGACGACGGGTGTTCCGGCCGCACCGAATCTCAGTGTGCCGACGCAAACGAACTCGATTCCTTCGAGCGGTGGACAGCAATTCGCGACGAACCTGATCGTTCACGCGCCGTACATTGACGAGGCCGGTGTGGCGACGGCACTGACGCTTGGGGAAGTCCCGAATCCGGCACCGGATCTGGGGGCGCCTGGCCGACCCATCATGGTCCGCGTGAACGCGGCCGCCGGGAACACGCTGACGGTTTCGAACTTCCAGCTTGTCGACAACACCGGCGCAGCAGTGTCTGCTCGCATCCTCGTTCCGCAAGGCGCGGTGGCGGGGTCGACCGCTTCTGTTACGGCTGACCCGAACAATGGACTTTCGCCCGGCGTTGCTTTTCTGCTGCCGCTTGCGCAGCTGAAGGCCAATACGAAGTACACGGTGACGTTTGCCGGCGCACGCGACGGCTCGCCGATCTCGACGTCCTGGTCGTTCACTACCGGCGCGCAATAAGGAGCGATGTGATGCCACGGCCCTCTCGATCCGATCAGGCACGAGCTCCGGCTCATGCCAAAGAAGCATCGGCCGATACCCCGATTACGCTGCTGCAAGTCGAAGCTGCGATCAATCGGCTGCGTCGACGCCCGCTCGAGGTCAGCACAGCCGGTCACGCCTTCGACCTGCATGAGCATCAGCGCAAGCAGCTCGAGGAACTGTACCGGGACATGATCTCGACTCGCCGTCATGTGGTGCCGCTCATGCAGGTGCCGGCATCGGCGCGAGGTTTCTTCCATGCATGGCCTGATGCCTCGGACGCCGGAGCGCGGACATGAAGAAATTTCGACTGAAGCGTGTGGTCCTGCTTGCTGCGATCGCGGTCGTCACGCTGGTGCCAGCGCGCGTGGCGCTCGCAGATGGCTGGGGGTGTCAGGTGTTGATTTGCCTGTCGGATCCGCGCGGGCCGGAATCGGAGAAAGAGTGCGTGCCGCCGATCGAGAAGCTGTGGGACGCACTGCGCCATGGCAACCCGTTTCCGACCTGCGACCTGGTGGCGTCACTCGCGAGCCTGCCGGCGGAACTCGTCGACGCGTTTGAACCGGGAACACTCGAAAGCTATGGCAAAGGGTCGTCGGCGTCGAATACGTGGGCAAGCGGTGGCTATTGCCGAAAGGATCTGGTGGGTTGGGGGGGCCACGAGCAGAGCGAACTCGTATGTAAGGCTTCTGGTGCGATCAACGTGATGATCAACGGCCAGCTGCATACGCGAGTGTGGTGGGGCGTAAATGGCGGTGGGCTGATCGGGAACATCCAGGGCGGCCCGCACACCATCACGGAAAACTACGTGGGCCCGACGCCGTATCCGGCGTATGACCCGACAAAGGCCGGTGCCGAGTTCCTGAAGGAATACCAGCAACGCAACGACCAGGGATTTTTTGGCGGCGGTGGGAGGCACTGACGATGATTGCGATCGATCTTCCTGTACTCGCGTCGACGTGTGCGCCAGCCGTTCACCCGGTGACGCTCTCAGCTGTCGTACGCAACGAATCCGGCGCGAATCCGTTTGCGATCGGTGTGGTTGGCGGACGTCTCGTGCGCCAGCCGCGCACGCAGGCCGAAGCCGAAGCGACGGCCGCAGCACTCGAGCGAGCTGGCTGGAATTACAGCGTCGGCCTGGCGCAGGTGAATCGCGCGAACTTTGCTCGCTATGGGCTGGTTGGCGGCGCTGCATTCGATCCATGCGCAAACCTGCGTGCAGGCAGCGAGATCCTGGCCGACTGTTACCGGCGCGCGTCGATCGCGGCAGGTCCCGGGCAACGGGCGTTGCGCCACGCGTTGTCCTGCTACTACAGCGGCAACATTCAGCGCGGATTCAAGATCGAGAAGGATGGCACGAGCTACGTGCAGCGCGTGGTCGCGCAGGCGTCGCCGCAGACGCAGCAGAGCGACGCCGGGAAGCTGACGCGGGAACCTACATCGGGTAACACGGCAACGTCGGCCGATGCGCCGGCCGCTGCGGTGCCGGCGATCGCGGTTGTACCGGACGGGGCGCCCGCGCGGCGCGTAAAGCGTGTGACGAAGGGCGATGCGGCAGCCGGCGCACCTTCGAAAGGTTCAGGTTGGGATGTATTTGGGGATTTTGGAGCGACAAAGGAGAACCGGGAATGAACTATCTGAAGAAATTGTTTGCGCCGCTCGACCAGCGGTGCGTGCGCGAAACGCTGGTTGCGATCGCTTTGACCGGCGTTGCTGTCAGCGCCCAGGCGGGTGGCCTCGACACGGGGAAGCAGGGGCTGTCGACCTTGCAGATCTGGTTGTACGCGTGCGCTGCGATCGTCGCTGCCCTCTACCTGATCAAGGAAGGGATCGCAGCGTTTAAAGCAGGCGGCGACTGGGTGCACGATTTCGGGATGTCGTGTGTCAAGGTGTTTGTCTGCGGCGGAGCCGTGGTGCTGGCTGGTTGGCTCTTCTCGGCCGGTGGGAGCTGATCGGCGATGAGCACCGAGAAGACCTTGTATCCGTCTTACGCGGGGTTGAACCGGACCGCGATGCAGTGGGGTATCCCGCTGCTGCCCGGACTGGCCGTGTTCGTCGCGAGCATGTTCTTTTCGCTCGCGGGCGCGGCCTTCATGGGGCCGGGCGGATTCGTGCTCGGTCTGCCGGGCGTGCCGATCATCATGTATTTCAAGCACGTCTGCGCGACTGATGACCAGGCACTGCGGATCACGTGGTTCGAACTCATGTGTGTGCTACGTCGCAAGAATGCGTCGCTGTTTGGCAAGACGTACACGCTCGCGCCGATGCGTTACGGGCGTTCGTACCGGCAGATCCGCGAGCAGCTAGCGCGACCGCTTTCGCTTGAGTTGCAAGAGCGATTCATCGCGCGCTTCAAGGCCGAGCTCGAGGAAGAACGTCTGGCGACGGAAGCGGAGGGTGTGCTGTGATGAAAACGTCGATGAATTGGGGCGGCTTGAGCATAAGACCAGAGGGGGAATCGTGCTGACGAGCGAACTGATGAAAAATCAGCCGGCTATCGAGGATCTGATGCCGAAGATCGGCCGGCCGATCTCGGAGATTGTCACGAGCTACGAAGACGATCGCGCGGCGATCGTCGTGCGCCTGCCGGGTATCCCGTTCGAGTCGGTGCCGACCGCCGAGATCGAATCGCATTTCGAAGCGCTGAACCGCTTTCTGGCGGCGCTGGTGATGGACAAGGGAAATCGTCTGGGCATGTGGTGCACGTTCACGCGCCGACGCGTGACGTTCGACGACGAATACGGATTCACGTCGCGCTTCATGCAGCGCCTCTCCGACAAATATCTGAAGCGATTTCAGAACGGCAACTATTTCGAGAACGCGTTCTATATCACCTTCATCCTGAAGGGCGAAGACCTGCACGAGCTGATCCCGGAAATGCACGAGATGGCCGAGACGATCGACAAGGCGTTGGCGATCTACGATCCGACCTTCCTGCGCGTGGTCGAGCGGCACGGCGTTATGTTCAGCGAACCGCTCGCGTTCTTTGCCGAACTGATGAACGGTGTCGAGGAGCCGATTCCGGTGACGGCGTCGACAGGACGCGAAATCATCCCGTCGGCGATGCACCACTTCCACTACGACGTGCTGGAGATTCGGGCCGCGCACAAGACGCGATATTGCATGTGCTACGACCTGAAGGATCTGCCGCAGATGGGATGGGGCCATCTGAACCCGATGTTGACGCTTCCGGTTGAATTCACGCTCACGATCTCGTTTATCGGGATGGGGAACTACGAAGCGCTGTCAAAAATTGCCGACCAGGCGAACAAACTCAGTTCGGTGGAGGACAAGGCAGTGCACCAGCGTGAGGAGCTGGAGCATGCGCAGGCGTTGATCGCCGGGCGCGATCTTGCGTTTGGTGAATACCATGCAGCACTCGTCGTGTATGGGGACACCGCCAAGAAGGCAATCGACAACGGCGCGTTCGCGTCCAGCAAGTCGTTGAACGAGTGTGGCCTGCGTTGGATCAAGGCGACGCTGTCGGCGCCGATTACGTTCATGAGCCAGCTGCCGGGCGCGAAGCACAAGCCGCGGCCGATGCCGAAATCGACACGCAATCTCGCATCGACGTTCAGCCTGCACAACTATTCGACGGGCAAGGCGCGCGGCAATCCGATCGGCGACGGAACGGCCGTGATTCCGCTGCAGACCGAATCGAAGGGGCTGTATAGCTTCAACTTCCACGTCACGAAAAACGACGAGAACAACACCGGCGAAAAGATCGCTGGCCACACGGTGGCAATTGGCGACACCGGGGAAGGCAAGACCACGCTGCAGGAGATGCTGGTTGGCTTCCTGGAGCGCTTCAACACGAAGATGTTTGCCCTCGACATGGATCGCAGCATGCAGATCTTTATCGAGGAGCTCGGTGGTGTTTATTTCCCGCTGCGTGCGGGCGAGCGTACTGGCCTTGCCCCGTTCGCGTTGCCGAAGACGGCACGCAACCTCGAATTCCTGTACGACCTGGTTGGCGCGTGCGGTCGCGACGAACACGGTCGGCTGAGTGTCGAGGACACCCGCGCGATCAAGCTGGGCGTCGACGCAGTCTATTCGCTCACGAACGTTCGCGATCGCCGCTTCTCGCGCCTGCTCGAAAGCATTCCGGACATGGGCGAGGGTTGTCTGCGTCGTCGGCTCGGTATCTGGTGCGAATCGGAAGGCGGGCGCTTTGCCTGGGCACTCGACAACGCGTCGGACACTGAGATCGACATGGCGCAGTTCCATCGGATCGGGTTCGACGTCACGGACTTCCTGAGGAAGGATTACGCCCCGACCGAGCCGGTGCTTGCGTTCCTGCTGTATTTGAAGAGCCTGATGCAGGTGCGCGGCGGCTTGCTTGCGACGATCATCGAGGAGTTTTGGTTGCCGCTGTCGTACCCGACGACCCAGAAGATGATCGAGCGCAGCCTGCGCGTCGGCCGGCGCGCCGACGAGTTCGTGATTCTCGTATCGCAGACGCCTGACGAAGTGCTCAAGAGCCCGATTTGCGGCGCCATCATGCAGCTCACGGCGACGAAAATCTTCCTGCCGAACCCGAGCGCGACGCGTGCGAGCTACGGTGAACTTATGACCGACCGTGAATTCACCGAATTCAAGCGTATCTGCACGAAGGGCTCGCATACCTTCCTGATCAAGCAGGGCAACCAGTCGGCGTTCGCGACGCTCGATCTGCGCGGTTTCTCCGACGAACTGTCCGTGCTGTCGGCGAACCTCGAGAACGTCGCCATCTGGGAGGAGGCGAGCCTGGAGGCTGACGGCGATCCCGAACTGCGAATGGAGCTCTTCCAAGCACGCCGGAAGGGTAAGCGTGATCGCAAACCCATGTCAGCGGATATCGGGCGAACGTCTCCGGCAGGAGTCACGGTATGAAAATCGATCGTATTCGACCCTTTCGTGCGGCTGTGTGGATGTTGCCGGTTATCGGCGCATGTTGGGTGGGCGCAGCGCACGGGAGCGGGATTGATTCGACGACTTCGTCGTCGATCATTGGGGCGACTGGTCTGAAAAGCTGTCGGCATGTTTCTGTTCCGACACTGGTGGATATCTACGCACGGCAGGTCCTTGCTGACAACCATCTGTTGAACCTTATTTCGCTGGAGCGGGAACGTGTTCGAACGTCACACGAGGTGAGATTGGCCGTGTCTTGTACGGCCGCTTCACCGACCGGCGTTGATCATCAGTCGTGTATGCAAGTCGTCGGATCGCTGCGCCGGTTGAGGTGCGAGGATGCACTTCGACGGGTTCAACAATGGATTCAACAGATCGATCGGCTGTCGATGCCGGGCTTTTGATGATGCGGGATAGGCCGACACGGGGTCGGCGAGGAGAACCAGCATGAACACGATGCGAATTACGAAGGTAGCCAGGGCGGTTGTGATGGTCGGTGCATTGCTCGGCGCTGCGCCGTCGATTGCGCTGGCGCAGACAGGGCCCGGAATTCCGACGTTTGACCTAGCGGGCGTCGCGCAGGCGATCGCCACCGTCAAACAACTGAAAATGCAGTATGACCAGGTTGTGAATCAGATCAACATGATCAAGGGCAATCGCGGCCTCGGGCTGATTTTCAACAACCCGGCGCTGCGCAACTATTTGCCTGATAACTGGAAGTCGATTTACGACCTGGCGAACGCCGGGCGGCTGAACGGCATTTCGGGCGTGGCCGACGAAATCATGCGGCAGGAAGGTATGACGGTGAACGCATCGATGGCGCCGGGCGTCTCGCGCTACATCACGACGCTTGCGACCAACAAGGCGATTACGCAGAAGGCGTACGACGCTGTGATCGAGCGCCTGCAGAACATTCAGTCCCTGATGCAGCAGTCGGATACGACGCAGGATCCCGCGGCGAAGGCCGATCTCGCGAACCGATTTGCCGCCGAGAACGCGCAGATCCAGTCCGAACAGACGCGCTTGAATCTCGTTCAGCAGCTGCAGGCTGTCGAAGAGAAGCTTGCTGCACGTCAGGCGAATCAGGCGGTCATGAGCAAGATGACCGCGGACGAATGAGCGGCGGCTAACTTCTATAGGTGGCGATCATGGCAATCGACGTTTTTACTACGATGGAGCAGGGGTTCGACGAATCCATCCTGCAAACCATCAACAGCGGCTCGTCGCAGATCATCTCGATGATCTCGCCTCTTGTCTCGGCCGGCTTTGGCATCTACGTGCTGCTTGTGATGGTTTCGTACATGCGCGGGCAGGAGGAGATGCCGATCGTCGATTTCCTCCTGAAAGCCTGCGGCTGGCTGGTCGTGCTCGTATGTGGGATGAACATCCAGTACTACAGCCAGTATGTCGTGCCGTTCTTCAATGGATTCGGGGACGATATCGCGAAGGCTATCACGCACGGTAACTCCGGCATGTCGGCACTCGACAACCTGTTGAATCTATATGTAACGGCGATACAGAACGGCTTCAAGCAGATGAATCCGGGCATCTTCGAGGTCGGGGTGTGGATCGAACTCATCTCGCTTTCGTTCGCGCTGTTGTTTGTTGGAACGATTTTCCTGGGTATCGCGTGCGCGTTCATCATTCTCGCGAAGTTTGCGCTGGGCCTGCTGCTCGCGCTTGGGCCGATGTTCATCGCGTGCGCACTGTTTCCGCCGACGCGTCGATTCTTTGATGCGTGGGTCGGGCAGTGTGTGAACTACGGCATTTTGGTTGCGTTGTTCGCTGCGGCCGGCGCCGTCGAGGTCAACTACGCGACAAGCCATCTTCCCAAGAGCTTCACCGCGAGCGATTACATGCTGACTTGGGTGACGATCGCGAAGATCTGGGCGAGCGGCATCGTGTTCATCATCGTGTCGCTGAATCTGCCGTCGCTTGCCTCGCAGCTGGCTGGGGGCGTCGGCATCTCATCGATGGTCGGGAATTTGAGTGGCGCCGCGCGCGGCGTGGCGGCTGCGGCGAAGAAATTGGGCGGCCTGGGTGGCGGTGGCCGCTCGGGTGGCTCAATCGGCGCGGCAAAAGCATAGAACAACTGGAGGGCAAGATGAAACAACACGTTTTCGGATTGGTCGTGGTGTTGGCCGCAGCGGCCGCGGTGACGGGCTGTCAGCCCCGACAGGGAGAGGAATTCGTCGGTCGGTGGAAGCAGTTGCATCCGGATGAACGATACGGCGCCGATCTCGTGATCGAACGCGGTCAAGATGGATTCATCGTCACCAGCTGCCGGTTCGACACAAAAAATCAGTGTGACTTGACTGCTGCTTCGAGTCGCGTTCCGGCGACGCTCGTGAGCGGCATGCTGCAGATCAATATGGGTATTGGCGCTATCAGTATCAGCTATGACCCGAAAACGCAGCATGTGCAATTCCGGCGTGACGAGAACGTTCGGGTGGAAGCTAAGTGATACGGAGTCGGTCATGCGTCAATGGATAGCCCGTCTGCTGATTGTCGTGTCTGCCGGCGTACTGGGTGGCTGTGCGTCGTCGCACGAGCTGCCGTCGCCAAAAGGTGCGTGGGAGCCGGTGAACTGCGTGCCGGCCGTGGAAGGAGAAAGTTAATGTTTGGATTGAAACGTTCATCGGCTGGCACCGGTGCGACACCTCGCGGACTCGCGCGAATCGTGGGTGGCGGGGTGCGCAAGCCGTCGCCGGCGCGACAGGCAACCGCGCCTGTCGGCGCGCCGGCGCGTACTAGCGAAGAAGAGGCTAAGCAGGCGCAATCCAGCTTGTCGGCCGAGGCGCGCTGGTATCTGGATCGAGCGCTGGAATTCGAGCAATCGAAACAGGAAGAACGCGCGAAGCTGACGCAGTTCGCGATTCGGGTTGCGATTGGTGGAGGTGTGCTCGGTTTGGCGGGTTTTTTAGGTGGTGCCACCTTAGTACAACTAAAGAGGCCAAGTCCACCGGCGTTGATCCGTACCAATGACACGAACGGAACGACGAACGTGATCGGAGTCGTGCGCGACGGCGAAATGCCGTTCGGGCAAATCCAGGACCGTGCGGATCTGCGCCGGTACGTGACGATGCGCGAGGGTTACGACTGGGAAACGCTTCAGGATATGTACGACACCGTCAAGTTGATGTCGGCGGACAAGGAAAAGGAGATCTACGTCGCTTTCTACGACCGCCCCGACTCACCACAGAAAGTGCTGAAGAACCAGTTTCGGATCGTCGCGAAGGTGGGGGCGATCACGTTCGTCGGGTCGACTGCTCAGGTGTTTTTCTCGAAAACGCTAATCCCGCTGGCGACCGTTCAGAACCCGAGGAACGCGTTGAACGAGCCGAAGAGCGAGTACTGGGTGGCGACGATTTCATACCGCCACGACAACTTGCCTGAATCGGGCGAGGAGCTCGAGCGGGATCCGACCGGCTTTCGCGTCACGAGCTACACGGTCGATCGGGACTGGACGCGCACGGACTCGACGCCGGCGATACCGCCGCTGCCGGGTCAGAAGGGAGGTGCATGATGAGCGGCCAAATTCTCGGCGGGAGACATGCCGCATGTCGGTCGGCGCGCAGCCCCCTGCTTGTGGTGGCGACGCTCGCGGCTGCATTCGTGAGCTCGTCGGCCTGGTCCGCCATCACGCCGGGCCCTTGTGCATCGGACGAACACGTGCGCTGCGCCGAGTACGACGCGACGACCGCGTACCGGATTCCTTACCGGATTGGTGAGGCCTTTGTGGTCCAGTTCGAGGCGGACGAGATCGTCGACGACAAGAGCGGAGGGCTCGGTTCCGGGGAATCGGAGGGGTGGTCGGTTGGCGGTAAGGCGAATTGGTTCATGTTCAAGCCGAGCAAGAAGAAGCCGAACACGAACGTGCTGATCGTAACCAACAAGCGGCGCTACGTATTCCAGTTCGATGCCGCTGCCCGCAACGAGGCGGCGATCTGGTCGTTGTCATTCGATTACCCGGACACGCGCGCGAAGGCGGAGCAGGCCGCGAAGGCAAAGGCCGATAAGGCGCTGGCGATCGAGCAGGCGGGTGCGGACACATCCGAACGGCGCAACGACGATTACGACATGAAGGGCGATGTGGCCATCGCGCCAACAGCGGTTTGGGACGACGGCCGATTTACGTATTTCCAGTACGACACGTCGCGCAGGGTGCCGGAGATCTACGAGATCCAGGCAGACGGCACGGAAGCGGCACCCAAGCGGCATGTTGATGGCGACACGATCGTGATCGAGGGTATGGCGACCGGGTTCGTGCTGCGTCTGGGCAAGACGGTGATGGCTGTCCGCAACAACGCGTATTCGCCTGATGGGTCGTTCAACCGGACAGGCACGACGGTGCCCGGCTGGGTGCGTATTACGAAGGATGGCAATCATGGTTGACGCGCACGAAGACTCTGGCATGGACCCGGATGTCAATGCGATGAGCGACGTGAGCACGTCATCGGCGCCGGAGACGGCCAGCACCCGGAAGAGGCCGGAGCCAGAAGTCGTGCCGCCGGCCGGTATGGACCCACGCGGCATTCCGGGGCTGGCACGAGGCAAGCGAAACACGAGCGTGCGCGGCGTCGGGATCATCTTCGTGATCGTTGTGATCGTGATCGTGATCGCGGTTAGCGTCGCGATTTTTGCGAAGCGCTTTGGTGACGCGTATCTAGAACACAAGCGTTCCAAGCGCGATGCCCCGGTTCAGACAGTTGTGGCCGATCCTGATTTTCAAGGCAACAAGAATCACGTCGAAGCGGCGCAAGCGGCTAGCGCGGCAGAGGCGGCGTCAGCCGCGGCCGCGGCATTGCCCGAGCCGTCAGGTGCACGCGGGACACAGAACGCTGGCAATGGCGCGACGGCAACAACCGGCACGACGACGGCCACAACGTCAACCGGCGGCCCGGTCGCTGCATCTGCGCCAGGTGACCCCCGCCTGTCGGGCGACGTGCTCGTGAAATTCGGCAAGTCGGATGATGGGCTCGCTGCATTGACGCAGGCATCGGCCGCCGCTTCAGCCGCGAACGCTCCTGTGCGCCAGTACGCGCGTGATGGCCTGGATGACAGCCTCGCGCCCTCGCGTCTCGCGCCGGTCAAGGCCAGTTTCCTGCCGAACCTCAGTTTGCTGCTCAAGCGAGGCTCAATGATCCCGTGCGGGCAGTTCACCGAGATCGTGTCCACACATCCTGGAATCGCCACCTGCCACGTGTCAGAAGACGTTTATTCGGCCGATGGGAAGACGCTGCTGCTCGAGCGCGGTAGCGAAGC
The DNA here is from genome assembly GCF_005502655.1 of Burkholderia sp. 4NA327C6. Lineage (NCBI taxonomy): Bacteria > Pseudomonadati > Pseudomonadota > Betaproteobacteria > Burkholderiales > Burkholderiaceae > Burkholderia > Burkholderia sp. 4NA327C6. The sequence continues at coordinate 53,885 of NZ_SCNZ01000046.1, forward strand.
GACCGGCGAGCAGCGCAAGGCGATGCTGGAGGGCCAGGGAAGCATTTTCGTGGTGTGGACCCGCATCGATACGCCATCGGGTGTGACGGTCGATCTCGATTCGCCGGCGACGAACGCGCTCGGTGCGACAGGCATTGATGCGGACGTCGATACGCACTTCTGGCTGCGTTTCCGGGGCGCACTGATGTTGTCGGTGATCGGCGACGTTGGCCAGGCGCTGTCGAATCTGGCCCAGAGCGGCAACGGTAATCGGATCCAGTTCTCGAACACGACGTCGCAGAGCCAGCAGCTGGCGGCCGACACGCTGAAAAACACGATCAACATTCCACCGACCGCAACGTCGCGCCACGGGTCGACAGTGAACATCTTTGTCGCGCGCGACGTCGATTTCGGGAGCGTCTATGAACTTGTCAAGCGTTGAGCCCTACGACAGCAGCGTCACGGTCCGCAATCTGATGGAGTCGGCGGGCATCGCCGAACTACGGGCACTGACGGGCAACACCGAGATCGCGATCAACCGGCCGGGTGAAGGCTGGACTGAGACGCGCAACGGTTGGCAACAGCACGAATTACCGGGGGCGTCGCTCGACGCGCTGATGAAGCTCGCCAATGCGCTTGCGATCTACAACAAGGTAACGCCACCGCTGTCGGTCGACGATCCGGAAAAGCCGGTGCGATTGCCGAACGGTGAGCGCGGCCAGATTGTGATCCCGCCCGCGTGCGAGCCGAACACGGTATCGATGACGATCCGGATCCCGAGCGCCACGCGTTTGTCGGTGGGCGATCTGACGCGTGGAAATTTCCTGAACGACTTCCGGATCGTCGGGACACAGGACGCATCGTTCCTGTCGGCGAATCCGAACGCGCCGTCGTTTGGCGATTTGAGCATGAACAGTTCGTCGGACGTGGTCGATTCGAGGCGTCAACTCGCGGCGCCGGCGGCCGTTGTGCTGCAGCGGTTCGAGCTGGACATGCTTGACGCGCTCGCGCAGCGCGATATGGGTCAATTCTTGACGCTGGCGATGCTGCACCGGATGAACGTCGTGCTGGTGGGTGGCGTCGGCTCGGGCAAAACCACCCTGATGAAAGCGCTGGCCGACATCGTGCCGTCCACGACGCGGGTCGCGACGATCGAAGACACGCACGAAGTGCCGTTGCCGAATCAGCCGAATCACGTGCACCTGTTCTTCAGCGAATCGCTGCCTGCGCGCCGGATCGTGAAGGCGACGCTGCGGATGAAATTCGACCGCGTGTACCTGGCCGAGTTGCGCGGCGATGAAACGTGGGACTACCTCGTGCTGCTCAACACCGGGCACCAGGGTGGTATCACGACCGTGCATGCGAACGACGCAATTTCGGCGTTGGCACGGATCGCGACGCTGGTGAAGCAAAGCCCGGTCGGCCAGACGCTGACGTGGGAATTCATCCTGCGCGAGGTCAAGAGCACGATCGACGTAGTGCTGTTCATGGAGAACAAGTGCCTGAAGGAAGTGTATTTCGATCCGGTCGGCAAGTGGAAATTACTGCGAGGTCTGGCATGAGCGAACAAGAAATCAAGTGGACGAATTTGCATCCCGTGCTGTGTGCGCCGCCGACGCAGGCCGAGCTCGATGCGGAACGCCGCCGCGCACTGAGGTGGTGGTTCAGTGCATGCGGCGTGGTCGCTGCGATCGAACTTTGCGTGCTAAGTCGCGTCCTCTGGGGCCAGACGTCGAGCGTGCTCGGTGGGTTTGTCATGTTTCTGCTGGTGGTATTCGCGATACCGATTCTGAGCGATGCCTCTCCGTGGTCCACCAACACCGCGTGGTCGCCGATGGCGGCCGACGACCTGCCGGTTCTGAGAGATGTGTTTGCGCGCGACGCATTGGATGCCGAATCGGTTGAGCAATACCGCCAGCAAGTCGCAGCGCTTGGCCGACCGCTGGTGCGGCGCGATCTACGTCTCATTGCCGAGCATCGCCAGGCGGTACGCACTTGGATCGCGCAAGAAGCGAGCGCGAGAGATCTCGCGGCGTTCAGCGAACCAGGTGAGATGTCTCGTGAAGCTGGAGGTGCGTAATGAGGAAGAACATTCTGAAATGGTGGTCCGGTCTGCAGCAGAACCAGTCACGACAGGCCGCCCGCGATGCATGGCGCGCATCGTTCAACGTGACCGACGAAACGCAGTGGGCCGTCTACATGAACGGTGTGCGTGCGGGGCATGTCACCGAACAGATGATTCGGCGTATCGAGCACCTGCTGCAGGACGACAAACGGTTGCGCTACTGGCATCTCGGTCGCGTCGGTGAAGGGCTGTCCACCGTGCTCAACGTGATGAGCGAGCTGGTTCGCTTCCTGGCCGTCGGATTCGCAACGGTGTCCGGTCTCGTCGTGTTTGCTGCGCTGTGTTCGTCGACGGAAGTCGCCCGATGGCTGCAGCTGGCGGCCGCGCAGCCGGCCGACACCGCCAGGACACTGAGTACTGCGGCCACCGGTATCAGCCTCGTGATGATGGCAGCGACGATCGCCTACTTGATGGGACGCATCAATGAGGCGTCTCCCGACCCTGACCCATATCGCGATGCCTGGATTGACCGGGTGAGGATCGCCGCTCAGATCGTGACGCTCGGCGCTCTCTCGTGCGAGCTGCCGGTGGCGAATGGCCGTTTGATCCGCCTACCGCACGGCGGGGTCTTTCTGCGTCGTGGAAACGAGGTGTTGCATGGAATGGGAGACGCGTGATGCCGAATATCTCTCGACTTCGGCATAACGAAGAAGCGGCGCTAGCCGAAGTGATAGCGGCTCAACGTCGTTTGGCGCGTCGCTCGCCCGGCGTCACGCTCGATACGCTGCGGCAGGCGAAAGCTCGACTCGACGCGATCCAGGAGGATCTGGTGTTGGCGGGCGAGCTGCCGGGGCTGTTTCTGCGCCGCTACTTCTACCTGATCGATCGGGCGACGGTTGAACGATCGCCAGCCGGGGTGTGTGTTGCGTTCCCGGTGATTCCCGCAGTGGCGGATTTCCGCGATGGGCCGCTCGATGATCGGTTCCTGTTCGACGTCGAGCGCTCGCTCGACGCCGTGTGCGCGGCTGGAGGTGCCGAGCGTCTGAAGACGATGCAGGCGGCGGAACCCGCGGAGGATCGCTCATGAAAGGCGCAATCGTGACCGGTGCGGCCGCCGTGCTGTTGCTCAATGGCCTGCCGGCGTCTGCGCACGTCGTTAGCCTTGAATCGACGGGGTTGTTGAGCGCGGTGTCGAACTCTGTTTCGCACTTTTTCGCGCTGGCCAACACGCGTAGTCCGCAGCCCACTGGGACTTGCGTGGCCGAGGCCGGGTTCTCGCCGGAAGGAACCGGTGCGGCACTGGTGCTGAAAACGATCGCGAGTGCGAAGCGAACCATTCGCGTGTCGGCATACGTGTTTACCTCTCGTGAGGTTGCGCGGGCACTGGCCCAGGCGAAGGCGCGCGGCGTGGATGTCGCGGTGGCTGTCGATGCGCGCGAAAACCTGTCTGGCCCCGCGCGCGGCGCCAGTGCTGTTGCGCTAAGCATGCTGCTGCGCGTCGGCATTCCGGTGCGGACGATCGACGCATTCGCGATTCATCACGACAAGACCGTCACGGTCGACGGTGAAACAGTACAGACCGGCAGTTTCAACTTCAGCGCGGCTGCCGCTCGCAAGAACAGCGAGGACGTGCTGGTGCTGTGGAATTGCCCGGCAATCGCGCAGGCCTATACCGCCCACTGGCAAAGCCGGTGGGTACAGGGCACGCCGTATCGCGCGCGGGGAGAATCCTGATGAGCGGAGCGCACGTGAGGTTGCGAATCGTGGGTGATGTTGGTGTGCGTTGCCAGAGCCTGGCAGGGAGCTTCGTATGAAATCCCTCGTCGGCTGGTTGCTCGTAGTGTTCGGCGGCTTGGCCATGTTAGCCGCCCTCGTTGTTGCCGGTCAGTACGCCGGCGCGAAGCTGTTTGTGCAACTGCAGGATCTGCCGGCGTCGATCGTCGGCGTGTGGACTTTGCTCGATTACTGGGAGGCTTACGGGCACATCGGCAAGGTGCGGCTTGCACTTTTGCCTGCATCGTTTGTGGCTGCGCTCGTTCCGTTGCTGCCGCTTGTCGTCGTGGCTCTGTCGTTCGCGATCAAGCGACCCAAGCGGGAACTGCACGGTAGTGCACGTTTTGCCAAGCGCAATGAGATTCGCAAGGCTGGGCTGCTGGACGAAGCCGAGGGGCGGGTCAAAAAGGGGCGTCGCCACTATCCGTCGATTATCGTCGGCCGGCTGCCGAGCGGCAAACCGGGTAGACCAGACTACAGCCCGCGTTATCTGACGTTCATCGGTCAGCAGTTCGTGATGCTGGCGGCACCGACGCGCAGTGGTAAGGGCGTTGCCGTTGTGATCCCGAATTTGCTCACCTATCCGGACTCGATCATCGTGCTCGACATCAAGGGCGAGAACTACGACGTGACGTCCCAGTATCGCAAGAACTGCGGACAGGCTGTTTATCGGTGGGCGCCGTTCGATGAGAGCGGTTTTACGCACGCGTGGAACCCGCTTGTGAAGATTGCGAAACTTCCTCCGCATATCCGAATCGGCCGCCTGCAGATGATCGCGGCGCGTCTGTACCACTCGCCAGATGCACGCAACAAATTCTTCTACGACAGCGCGGCTGATCTGTTTTTGGGCGTCGCACTGTACCTGATGGAGACCAAGAAAGAGGAAGCCTGGACGTTCGGCGAGGTCTTGCGCGAAGCGGTACCGATTCGCCCGGACGTGACGCTGCGCGCGCACGTGATCGACATGATGGAGCGCGATCGAGATGGCGAGCCGCTGTCGGGGGATTGCCTGGGTGCGCTTGCGCGCCTGTTATCGGCCCCGGACGAGACGATGGGCAATATCTCGAAGACCTTCATGGCGGGCCTGACACTGTTCGCGAACCCGATCGTTGATGCGGCGACGAGCCGATGCGATTTTGATGTTGCCGACGTGCGACGCGTGCCGATGTCGATTTACCTGGTGCTGCCGGCCGCGAAGTTGTCGATCGCTGGTCTGCTCGCCAACTTGTTTTTCACGCAGTGGATCGAGGACAACCTCGACGAATTGCCAGAAGCGAACCCGGAGCTGAAGTATCAGTGTCTGGGCATTCTCGACGAGGCCCCGGCGGTCGGCAAGATCGAGATACTCGACAAGGCGAACGCCTTCATCGCGGGCTACAGCATCCGTCTGCTGACGATCCTGCAATCGAAGTCACAGGGCGAAGCGCCTGACGCATACGGTGTACATGGGATGCGGACGCTGGTGACCAACCATGCGCTGAAAGTTATCTACCCGCCTCGCGATACGCATGATTCTAAGGAAATGTCCGAGACGCTTGGCTACCTGACCGAGAAAGCGAAGTCGACGAGCCGAACGCGTGGGCGCAGCTCCTCATCGGGCGAGAACACATCGGACCAGAAGCGCAACCTGATGTACGCCCAGGAGCTTGAAATCATGCCGCAGTCCGAGGAAATGATTCTCGGTGTGGGGCTGCCGATTCATTGTGAGAAGGCGTTCTATTACGAAGACCGTCTGTTCATCGACCGTCTGCGCTCGGTGTGTTCGTTGCTGGGCGAAGTGGGTGACAAGAAGCTGCCGACCGAGGCCGAGTTGACCGAGGCTCGGGTATCGGGGCAGCTGCGCTACCAGGGCATCGAAATTATCAAGATCGCTGAGATCCACGCCAAGCGTTCGGCGCGGATCGCCGCGGCAGTGCGCGCGTCGCGCCAAGCGGGCGCATCGCCCATCACCGCGAAGGAACGGCTCGCGCTCGACCAGGCGGTGCCGTCCGGGTTTTCGTTGCAGAAGGTGCGCGAACAGATGCTCGACAGTCTGTTCGCGATCGGTGAGCCGATCGATGACGATCTGCGGCGAATGTTTGCGGATGCCATCGCAGGGAACACCGGCATTGCACTCGGCATGGGGTTGGTCGGACCGGATTCCACCGCGAGCGAAGCTCCGGCGGGTCACGCAGCGGATTCAGGACGGCAGGGCAACGTAACGGAACACGCGCCGGCAGGCGCACCGACGACGACGGAGGCGTATCACCATGAGTAACGAATGGCAAGGTAACAAGCGCGATGCCATCTTGCGCGAATTCGAGGCCGCCACACGCGAGCACGGCTTGATCCTGAATGGCCCGGCGGAGGCGGACGGAGAGTTTCATCGCGTGTCTGTCGAGGGCGACAAGCCCGGCAAGCAAAGTGGTTCGTACAGGCTCTTTCTCGACGGCGCTCCGCGCGGGTTTATCCAGAACTACCGCGAAGGTGGTGGGCTGAATTGGCGGCCGAGCGATGCAGCCAAGTTTACGTTGACGGCCGAAGAGCGATCGGCCGACGCGCAACGCCAGCGCGACCGTGCGGCCGAGCGTGCGGCGAAGCACGACGAGCGTGCGGCATGGGTGGCGGAAGAATGGCGCAGATTGCCTATCGCCTCAGATGATCATGCGTATCTGGCTCGCAAGGGCGTGGTCAATCATGGGTTGAAGCACGATCGGCATGGCAATCTCGTGATGCCGCTTGTCGATATCGACGGCAGGCTCTGGAGCGTGCAGCGCATCAGTCCCGATGGCAACAAGCTTTTTACCAAGGACGGCCGCACGCTCGCGTGCTTCAGTCCAGTGGGAGCGGACGATCCGCAGAAGCCGATCGTGATTGCCGAAGGGTACGCGACGTCGGCAAGCCTGTACGAGATTACGGGTCTGCCGGTGGTCTGCGCGCTGAACGCCGGGAACCTGCAGCCGGTGGCGGAGGCTTTCCGCCAGAAATATCCCGACCGGCCGATCCTGATCGCGGGCGATAACGACCATCTGAAAGAATCGTCCGGCAAGCCGAACGTCGGTAAGGACGCGTCGTTTGCGACGGCTGAGGTTGTTGGTGGCCACGTGCTGCTGCCGGCATTTGCGCCGGATGATGGCGGTACCGACTGGAACGATCTGGCAGCCTCGCGCGGGCGCGACGCGGTGCGCGAGCAGGTCGAGGCGCTGCTGACGACGCTGTCGATTGCGATGCCGGCAGCGCCGGATCTGTCGGTGCGCCCCTCCCCGTTCGAGCCGGCCGGGGCCGCGGCGTCGCGCGTGCCGGATGGTCGCACGTACCTTGTCGTCCCTTACAAGGAACGTGAAGATGCGAATGCATTGGGTGCGAAGTGGGATCGCGCGCGCAAGCAGTGGTATGTGCCGCGCGATGTTGACCTTGCGGCATTTGATCGGTGGCCACGCGCAGATGTGACCGTTCCCGCCGGCGAGCCAAACCAGGCACCGGTGACGTCGGCAGTAGCGGTGCCGCAGGCCAGCGAACCGAGCGTGACCGCCGAACCAGCATCAACGGCGCCGGCGCAACGGGTTCAGCCAAATCAGCCGCAGCCGCCGCGAGATGAGCAACTGGGCCGAGCATTTCGGGCCGCGCTGCAGTCCATCGCCGCCTCAACGAACGTGCGCGGTGACGAAGTCACGCGCACGATCGCGCTGGATACGAAGGTCGAGGCGGTGTATCACGACGCCTGGCGGCGCACCGGTTCGGCCGGCGCGGGCGATCGCGCGGTGGGCGAGATGATTCGCACGAGGCAGGGTTTTGCCGCCGAGCCGATGCCGGCACAGGCGGCCGCCGCATTCGAGAAGATCCGCACCGAGTTCGGATTGGCGGTGCCGGCACCTGAGCCGGGCACGGAGCCGGCCGCGCAAGTAACTCCTGCGTCTACGCCGGCATCCAGCGAAGCGGCGATCGAGGATCAGCCTGCAGCGCCAGAGTCGACATATGTCATGCCGGATTGGGCGGCCGAGCAGATGCAGTTCTGGCGAAATTTGTCGGATAGTCGTGGTTTGACGGAGCGCATCGAGCGGGAATTCGCTGTCGGAAAAACGCTCCGCGAGGTCGAACGTGCGTTGGGCGACGACATCGTGTTCGTGTCGGCCGAAGAGCGTGGCGTCATGTTGAGCAATGTGCGCTTGTCGCTAGGCATTCCGTCCCGTATGTCCGAAGAGGGGGCGCAGGAATTTATTGCGTGGAAGCAGGCGTACGACGCACGGCAGGCGGAACGCCAGGGCGTGCCGAACAATGTCGATTCGGTTCGCGAGCCGTCGACGGGTGATGCCCAGAACAGCGACGCGACGATGTGGGACGTGGCCGACGATACCGCCGCTGTCATTGGATCGAACACCGGGCCGCGTCAGGAACATGACGAGCAAGCAGTGTCGACCGTACTCGTCGCCCCGGCGATCGGTCAGCCGATCGGGCAAACACGGCTGGATCATGTGCGTCGCGAACAGGCGGCCGCCGACAATGATCTGCCGCTGTCGATGGAAGAGCCTGTGCACCATAACGACATCCGTGTAGGCACTACGGAACTGTTCGACCGGCTTGGCATACAGCACGATCCGCGCCTGCCGCTTGCGATGGCGGTATCTGATGTGCAGTGGCGCATCCGTAATGCGTTGACCGGCCGCGAAGCGCCGCTCGATAGCGAAACACGTGCGCAGACGGTTGAGTGGCTGAAGTGGCTGGGCGAGAACCGTGATCCGGGCGTGCGCAATAGCGCATTGCGTGTCGCGCTCGCGCTCGGCCGGCATGACGATCTGTTCGGCGATGCGGCGCAACCCAATCCGTTTGAAAGCACGAACCTCGCGAGTGCCTACCACATGGGGCGCGCGCGCGAAGTGCTCGGGGCGGAGCGTGCGACTCCGGATCTCGCCGCGAATCGGCAGCGCTTCGAGCCAATGTTCGAGATGCTGAATGTGAACGGTGAGCCGGGTCGGTCGCTCGTCGACGTGCTGGAACAGATCCAGCGACGCGTGGAGGTCGGCGCGGAGCGCTGGCCACTCGATGAGATCGCCCGCGAGCAACTCAGTGCCTGGGTCACGTGGGCGCACCGCACGGCCCGCGACCCAGCGGTGCTCGATGCAGCACTGTTGGTCGCGCACACGATGGGGCAATACGACAACGCCAAATTCGTGAACGACGTGCCGTTCCGGGATGCGGCGCTGCTGGATGCGTACTGGAATGGCTGGGAAAGCGTCAAGTGGACGAAGGACGGGGGCTGGACGACGGACCCTGCGAGTAGGGGTGAACAACGGCCGATGCCGGCCCTGAGCGAACGACCGGAGCCGCGTTGGAGCGGTCCCGACGTGACGGCGAGCAATGGTCTGGCGGTTGCCGATTCGCAGCGCGCTCCGGTGCAGACGGTCGGCGATACACAGGTCGCAGGCGACACGGTGTCGCCGAAACCGTCTGCGAACGAACCCAGCGCTAAGAATCCCGCGAACCAACCAACCAAACCGGTCGGTGAGCGTGTCGCTCCGGCAGATCTCGAACGCGTGCGCCAGGTTCGCAGTGCTGAAGGGGATGCGGCACGCGCAACGCTCGATGAGGCGCGTGTGCAGCAGCGGTCGGTCGCGGATGAGGCGGCTCGCAAGACAGAAGAACTGACGAGCCGCCTGAAAGCGAAGCCGTTCGGCACGCCGGCCGGGGCGGCAGACGCACCGCAAACCCGTCCTGCACGCAATCGCGAACCGAACGAAATTGAGATCGGTGAGGGGGTTGAGCGAAAACCGATATTGACGTCGACCGGCTACGACGTGCCGTCCTCGATCGCGGAACGCTATGTCGTGAAGGATGGACAGTTCTGGAAGCCGAACGTCAGGGATCCGGGGGCGCCGGGCAACGACGTACCGCACTTTGAGGACAAGGGGGTACGGCTCACGTCACACGCTAACGATCGCGGCACGCTTGCCGACATGATTGCGATCGTGCAGGCGAAAAATTTTACGTCGATCACGCTCAAGGGCGATCCGGATTTCCGGCGCAATGGGTGGCTCGAGGCGAAGCTTGCTGGTGGCATCGAGGTCAAGGGGTACAAGCCGTCAGACAGCGATCATGCGCTGCTTGAAGCGGCCCGGCGCGAGCAGGCACGCCAGCGCGATGCATTGACGATTCGCAAGGGCGATTCACCTGCACCTGCAGTCGAGAAGGTGGCACCGAGTGATTCGTTGGCGGCCACGCCGGTGGCCAAGGCAGTAAATCAACGGGCGGATGCGGCAACCACTGCGCCAGACGCCGCACCGAAGACCGAAGCAAAGCCGGTCGACACGATGTCGGGCGAGCTGCTCGAACACGGGAGTGCCCGGTATCAGCACAAGCCGGACGCGTCTCATTCGTACTTCGTGCGGTATCGAGACGAAGCGGGTGACGAGCGCACGGTCTGGGGCGTCGATCTCAAACGGGCAATGAACGATTCCGGCGCGCAGGTCGGCGATACCGTGTCGCTGAAGAATTTGGGTGAGACGCCTGTCGTGGTCCAGGAGCCGGTGCGCGACGCGGCGGGCAAGGTGATCCGCCTGGAGTCGAAAGAGGCGCTTCGAAACGCGTGGGAAGTGACGCGTTTGGACCCGGTTGAACCCGACCGTACCCCCGCCCCCATGCCGCAGACGGTTGGCCAGTTGCGCGAGCAGTTCGAGAAGTCGCTCGCGGGATACCCATCGCGTACCCGCGAGGAAATGCTGAACCGTTTCGATACAAGCCTGAAGGTGGCGCTCGAGGTCGAGCGCAAGGTGGCGAGCGGTGAGCTGAAGGCGGGCGAGGCAGGGGGCGCGATTGACGCGGGTTTTGCGGACTTGAAAAAGCAATGGAGCGCACCTGCGCCGAAACAAGCGCCGGCACATGCACCCGGTATGAAGCAAGCACCGAAGGTGGGGCTGTGAGCACGATGCGTCGCCGTCATTTTCCCCACTTGCCGCACAACGCGGCGTTCTTTGCGCGCGCGCGCGTGACGGTGCCCGGCTGGCTTCGTCTGCATACGTCACGTCGCGCGCGATGGATCGACGTGTGCCAGCTGGCGGATGCGATGACCGACCCGTTCGTGGCGGCGCTTGCATCGCGGCTGCCGCATCTGTCGTCGGACATCGAAGCGCGCGTGTCGATTTCGCTCGGTGCGACGTTCACGATGTTCCGTGGCGAGGCGCATGTTCTTGATACGAGTTTGCGGGTGCTTGACCAACCGGTTTGGCGCTTGTCGACCACCGGCGCGTTCGTGTGCGAGGCCGCGAAGGGCGAGCCCGTTCTGTTGGTATATACGCCGCCTGTTCGGCGCGGCGACCTGGACGAAAGAGGATAACGATGACCCCGAGTATTGCGGTAGTGAACTGTTCCGGCAACGTTGGCAAGACGATGGTTACGCGCGAGCTGCTTGCGCCGCGTCTGCCCGACTTGAGCGTGATGCAGGTGGAATCGATTAACGCAGATGAAGCGGCGGTGGCCGTTGGCGGGCGTGATAAATCGGGTCCGGAGACCATGATCGCAGCACAGTTCGACGTGCTGCACGAAGCGCTGATGCTTGGGCAGGCGCTGATCGTGGACATTGGCGCGTCGAATGTCGAGGAATACCTGAAGCGTCTTGACGAGTCCGCCGGCGCGCACGAGGACTACGGATTCTTCGTGGTGCCGGTTGTGCCGGCACGCAAGCAGCTGCATGACACGTTCAAGACGATCGAGTTGCTGGCCGACCTGGGCGTCGAGCCCGACCGGATCAGGGTTGTGTTCAACCAGGTCGAAGCGCTGCGTAACGAATCCGATGAGGCGGCGATTGCTCGCGCGTTCGGCCCGCTGATCGATATCTATCGCGTGAATCGCAGTTTCCGGCTCGATATGGCCGCCGCGATCCCGAAGAGCGACGCATTTCCAATCGCGGCCGAACTCGGTACGACCCTGCACGCGATTAACCAGGACGATACGGACTACAAGCTCGGACTCGCGCAATTGACCGATCGGGCCGAAGCGGTGCGCCGCACGCGCTTGATTAGCCTGAAGCGTAAGTCGCAGTCGATCGCACCCAAACTCGATGCGGCATTCGCGGCTATTTCATCCGGGAGCTTTGCATGAATGCCCCGCTTCCAGGCGGCTTGAACGCCGTCAAGATCGCGACTGATCACGCATCACGTCAACCTCCTGGTGAAGCAGTCGGCAAGGATGGCATGTTGTCGCTCGACGGCGTGAAGCAAACGCTGCTCGCGCTGTCGGCGAGTCCCGAGTTGCGTGAGGCTGCGGTGGCCGATCTGGTGATCGATCTGGCAAAGGTCGTTGACAGCCTCAATCATGTCGAGAAGCTGATTCGTGCGACCGACGAGCAGCTGACCGGCCGGCTGGAAGAAATTCGCCAGGCCGCCGAGCAGTTCGTGGCGGAGGCGGTTCGGCACGAAGCTTCGTTCAAGGGCGAACTTGCGGTGAAGGCGGCGCAGCTGGCGCGACGTGAAGCGACCGAGGCGGTAGCGGCGGAGCTGATCAAGCTGCAGCAGATGATCGCGCTGCAGAATCGGCCGCGCACGTCGTGGCGCACGATCGGCATGACGGTCGCGCTGACGGCCGCCGTCACGATCATGCTGGTCGGCACTGCGATCACCAGTTTTCGTCACGTGATAGGAGGCCCATGATGCATGCATACCGTTTCGGTTCCGCACAGGTCGCGGCTGATGCCAGCGATCTGCAGCGCCATCTCGCCACCGCATACAAGGGTAAGCAACGGCCGCTCTGCGCCTGTCAGCCGGACGGCGTGCCGATGTACATCGCAAAGCTGGAGGATCACTACGTCATCAAGCGCATGCCGGACAGCGGCGCGAAGCACGCACCAGAGTGCCCGTCCTACGAGCCGCCGGCGGAATTGTCCGGCCGTGGTGCCGTGCTCGGCCAGGCCGTCCAGGACGACGGCGAGGCGACGAACCTGCGGCTGGATTTCAGCTTGACGAAATCCAGCGGCAAGAGCGCGCCCGAGGCGACCGGGCGCGAGAGCGACTCGGTGCGCACGGACGGCGCGAAGCTGACGCTGCGCGGGCTGCTGCACTACCTGTGGGACGAAGCCGGGTTGAATCGCTGGTCACCGGCGATGGAGAACAAGCGTAGCTGGGCGCTGGTTCGGCGCGAGCTGCTGTCGGCGGTGCTTGGCAAGACCGCAAAGAAAGCACCGCTCGGCCAGCAGATGTTCATTCCGGAGACCTGGTCACTCGATCGTGATGCCGATCTGACTGCGCGACGTATCACTGCGATGGCGGCGCTCGCGAAGGTCGGCAAGACGCGACCGATGATGATCGCGATCGGCGAGGTGAAGGAGATTACGCCGACACGCGCCGGCGCGAAGCTGGTTGCGAAACACCTGGCGAATTTCCCGTTCATGCTTGACGGGGATCTGCATCGGCGCTTCATGAAACGGTTCGCGAATGCGATCGCGCTGTGGGATGGCGTGGAGGGTGCACACCTGATTTTCATCGCGACGTTCGGGCTCGAATCGACGGGCCTCGCAACGGTATCGACCCTGTCGGCGATGGTCGTGACGGACCGCTGGATTCCGTTCGAAGACATGTACGACAAGGCGTTGCTCGACGCGCTGACGAGTGGTCGACGACGCTTCGTGAAGAGCTTGCGCTACAACCTGGCGGAGAACCAGACGCTCGCGTGTGCGGTGCTGACCGATTGCGACGTGCCGACTGCGCTGTATGTGCTGACACCTGGCGCGCCGGCTGAATCCAGCGAGACACTCGAGGCGGTGATTGCGGAGAGCGCGGTGCCTGCATGGGTATGGGATGCGGACGATCCGATGCAGCCGCTGCCATCGCCGAAGGGGGCGATCAAGGCTTTGCCGTCGCCGGCGACAGAAGGAATAGCGAGTGATGTGGGGGCGACGTCATGAAGCCGACGTTTGACCCGTCGAGGTCGCCTGCGGTGTCGCCGCCGTGGTTCGAGGCGTCACCAGTCTGGACGGTGAATCTCCCGCTGATCGTGAATTGGGCGATCGCCGAGGTTGTCCTGTTGCTGCTGGTCGCCGGCGCCGCAGCGGTGACGAATTTTTGGTGGGTGTTTGCGCTCGTGCTGTTCGTGCCGATCGGCGCCGTCCTGCAGGCGATCGCACAAACGCGCGCGACACGCTTCGTGATCGACGCATCACGTGTGACCGTCACGCGTGGGCTCGTGATGCGGGAAACGATCAGCGTCGAGCTCGCGCGCGTGCAGAACATACAGGCGCTTGCTCTGTGGTGGCAGGAGCGCATGGGTTTCGGCAGCCTGCGCTTCGAGACGAGCGACATGTATCACCCGGTGTGGGTGCTGCATGGCATCCCCGATGCCGTTGTATGGCGCGACTACCTGACCAGGTACACGGTGGCGCTGCGCGAGGCACGTGGGATACGCGATGTGAACATCGGGCGGCTTTGAGCGGACGGAGAGCTGTGCATGCCGCGAGACATTGCGGAATCGAACAACACTTGCCCGGATCCGGGCAAGCTTTTCCGAGGATCAACCATGACTACCGATAAGAGCTGCGCTGATGTGCTGACGGACTTGGATCCGAACAAGACGAGCGCCGAGCAGGGCCTGTATCGCAAGTTCGACGTGCGCCGTATCGACGGTAGCGACCAGCCTGGCGGCAAGCACCACGATAGCGAGTATTTCGTACTCGACCTGAAGCATGACCTGCACGCGCGGGCAGCGCTCCGGGCGTATGCAGCCGTGTGCGCAATGACGCATCCGCATCTTTCTGCTGACCTTATTGCGCGCTACGGGCTCGGATCTGTCGCGCAGCATGAAGCAGTGCCGGCCGACAATTTCAATGACGATACAAACAGCCTGATCCGCTCGATCCTGTGGCTGCTTGAAATGGACGCTGCTGGTTTTCTTGTGTCGCACGTATTCGTCGAACACGGTCGCAAACTGCTGGACGCGGCGGCTGGGAGACTTGCCGCCCTGCCACCGCACAATCCGGGGCCGACGCAGCCGAGGCAGTTTGTTGCACAGTCAGTCGCGAAAGCTGACGAGCTCCTCGCCCCGCTAACGGCGCAAGCAGCACTCGCGGCGATCGAAACCTTCGAGATCGTCGGCGAAAACAATCTGTCGCGCGAGCCGAACAGCGAAGATCGCTTCATCCTGACTGAGTTCATCGCGCATGTGTTCGACGGCTACGCTGTCCAGCAGCCGGCGGACGACGACAGCCGGCGCATGCCGTCCGGCGGTTGTGACGATATTGCATCAACCTGATTGCTACTGACAGCGATGAGCAACGATGATCTGAAGGCCGTGTCGGAAGCGCCGCCGAAACGAGGTCGACGCCCGGCAAAGGATGCGTTGGGATCGCCGATCAGCACGCGTCTCACCGACGCGGAGCGCAAGGTATTCGCGGAGAAGGTGGCCGCCTCGGGCCTCAGTCAATCCGAATTTTTGCGCGAATGTGTGCTGACGAACCGCACGCAGATCGTGGCTCGTCCGCCGGCAAGTGTCGATCGCAAGCGGGTCGTGTTCGTGGTCAACAAGACGGGCAACAACCTGAATCAGCTGGCGCACGTCGCGAATCATGCGCGGCTCGCAGGAACCCTGCGTGAAGATTTGTTCGATGCGTTGATGGACGAGCTGCAGCTGATCACGCAGTTGTTGAAAGCTCATCTGCAGCGGGTGGACTGACTATGCTGATCCGTGTTTCGGGCCATCACGACGGCGTCAAGCAATATCTCGAAGACGGGCGCAAGGTTGGACGCGAGTTCAGCCGCGACGAGATGGATGAGCGCGTGGTGCTCGATGGCGATCTCGATCTGACGGAATCGGTCTATCGGATGATCGACGCGGCACCGAATGTCGATCGCTACCTGACGATCACCCTGAGCTTCAAGGAAGACCATATCGATCGCGAGACGCTCGATGCGGTCGTGCGCGATTTCAAGGCGTTCGTGTTTGCCGCCTATCGACCGGATGAACTGAATTTTTATGCGGAGGCGCACCTGCCGCGCGTGAAAAGCTACGTCGACGAGAAGACCGGGACGCTGGTCGAGCGCAAGCCGCACATTCACGTCGTGATCCCGAAGTTGAACTTGATCTCGGGGCAGAGTGCGCGCCCGTTTGGCTTCGACAAGCTGAACCTCGACTACTTCGATGCAATCCAGGAGCACTTGAACGCGAAGTACGGGCTGGCTAGCCCGAAGGATAACCGCCGCACGGAATTCAGCGACGCGTCCGAGATGCTGAGTCGGTACCGCGGCGACCTGTTTCGAGCGGATAGCCGGCAACTCAAGGAGCGAATCCTCGACGGGATGCTTGACCGGCGCGTCGAGCGTATCGATGACTTCATGGCGCTACTCGCCGAGCACGGCGCAGTCCGCGTGCGCAACGTCGGACGTGAGGACGCGTATCCGAACGTGAAGCCGGCCGGCGCCGAGAAGGGCGTGAACCTAAAGGATTACGTGTTCTCGCGCGAGTTCATCGAACTGCCGACCGACGAGAAGCTCCTGCAGCTGGCGGCCGACGCGGCCGAGCACTACATCGAACGGCAGCCTGCGCGAGCGACACCCGAAGACATCCAGGCGCGCCTGGACGAATGGATGGCCGAGCGCGCGCGGGAAGTGAAATATCTCAATAGCGGCAACACGCTTCAATGGCAGCGTTATCAGCAGTCGTCGTCGGGTGATCGTCGCCTGATGCTCGACGCGCTGGAGCGCGGTTTCTATGCACAGCACCTGAAGGAGTTTCATGATGACACCAGCGGATTCGGACGACTCGAGCCCGACGACATCGACCGGACATTCGATACCCCATTCAACAGCGACGACGGATGGGGTAGTCCCGACGTCGGGCCGACCTTCGACGGACCCGGCGGCCCCGGATTCGATCCCGGACCGTCCGGTGCCGATCCAGCCCCCGCCTTTGATGCCGACGAGTTTGGCGCTTGGTCAGGTGAACCGGAGTTTGTGGCCGAACCCGTCGACGCTGTGCGAGCGCTGTCCGGCGGCGATCTGGTCGGCGTCGACGAAGGACGCCCAGTGCTTCTGCCAGATCCTGCGCACGAACACGTGGACGACGCTGGCGCCGTATCCACGTATCGCCTGCGACGGGTTCGCGATCGCGATCGAGAAATTGCGCCAGAAAGAAGCCGCACAGGCCGGGTAGCGGACAGTGCGATCTCGCAGGCCGCGCGCGACGCGCGTGAAGCACGCCGGCAGCGCGCGGGTAAGGGCGAATTCCCGGAGCTACGGCAGCAGCTGAATGCCGA
>NZ_SCNZ01000047.1:0-70731 GCF_005502655.1 Burkholderia sp. 4NA327C6
GTAGTCGGACGGCTTGAGCGTCGCGGCCGAAACGCGCATGGTGCACGACGTCGCGACGCTCAAGCCGTCCGACTACCGTGCGGCGGACGGTGCGTCGTGGGTCATCTCCACCGTCACGCCGGCCGCGGACAGCGGCACCAACGTGACCGGCACGACCTACTTCGACACTGCGAAAGGCCAGACCGTCCCGGTGCCCGACGCACGACGCCGCTATGTGAATCGTGGCACGTGGCAGGTCATCGCGAGTTCGAGCCCGTCCGTACCCGCCACCGGCCGCTACGACTGGCTGACGCTCGCCTGGCTGCCGATCAACCGGCGGCCGTTGCCGCAAACGCCCGAGCACCTGTATTCACCGTTCATTCGCGGCGGCACGATCGTGTATCGATGGAATCCAGCCGCGGAAGGCGGCGAGCAGTTCGGCAACGTGCGGATGATCTTTCCGGAATGGACACAGCAGGTGGCCGATGCGTTGCGGGCGGCTCCGGCAGCGTCGCCGGATGGAGCGAGCGCGTCGGCCGTATCGTCGGCGCTCGATCGCTTGAAAGCGGACGCGAATCCTATGACCACCGTGCTCGACTTCAGTGATGCACTACGCGATGAACCGGTAGCGCGAATCGTCGCGAGGCTGCCGGAGCTGCTGCGGATGAAAGATCTGCACGAGCTGTCGGCGATCGTGTTCCTGTGCCTGTCCGGATCACGCGCCGAAGACCGGCCGCGCTTTGCGGAATTGATCAACGAGTCGATCGCGTCGACCGACGACAGCGCGCGGCTGCTTGCGATCGCGTATGGCGCATTCGCGGCCGGACGGGCGCGGCCTTATCCGTTCAACGATGCGGGGCAGACGGCGCGGATCGACGACGTGTTCGGTGCGTTGAAGCGGCGGACGGCGGCGCTCAATGTGCCGGTCGGGGAAGGTTCGCCCTGGTACGAGTTCTTCACCGCGTATCGGCTCGGTGGGGCGGCATCGCGAAACAGCCCATAACGGCCAGCCGCACAACACGTTCCTGCGCAACAGCCGCGTCGTCCAAGCTCGCCCCTGCCCGGCTTCCGACTCGTCCTAAGACCCGTCCTACACAATCTCCCGCCTGAATCGGCCCCGGCCGAATGATCCGGACGGTGCTGCTTCTTACCATGGCATAACGCACCAACGAACGGCCGACCGTCGTGTCGTTCGCGTCACCGGCCCCGTCCCGTCGCGTCCGCCATCGGCCCCACGCGATTCGTTCGCGATCTGCACAGAAGATGTTCCCCTGACGGGGACGCGATTTCGACCCGGTCTCCTTATAGTTCGAACAACTCAACTTTTTCCAGGAGTGCATTCATGTTTTCCTTCTCGATCCGCAACCTCGCCCGCTATGCCGTCCTCGCGTCGGCCGCCACCATGCTGCCCACCGCCGAAGCCGCATCCAGCCTGCCCGCGACGCCGACGATCCGCGCAATGGCCGGTGCGCAGCCGATCGACCATCTCGATCCGAAGACGACCGCGCTCGTCGTCATCGATTTCCAGAACGAATACCTGAACGGCAAGATGCCGATCGCCGACGTTCAACAGGCGATCGCCAACACGAAGCGGCTGATCGCTTTCGCCGATCGCAACGGCATGCGCGTCTACCAGGTGCAGCACATCGCGCCGGCCGGTTCGCCAGTGTTCGCGCTCGGCGGCAAGACCATCGAGTTCATTCCCGAGATGAAGCCGCGTGCGACGGACACCGTCGTGCAGAAGGAAACGGTGAGCGTGTTCGCGAGCACCGATATCGACAAGCGCCTGAAGGCAGACGGCGTCAAGACGCTGGTGATCGCCGGCCTGATGACGCACGCGTGCGTGGCCGGCGCCGCCCGGGATGCCGTGCCGCTGGGCTACAACGTCGTGGTAGCATCCGACGCGTCTGCCACGCGCGCCATCGTCCGCGCTAACGGCCAATCGATCGACAAGGACACGCTGCACCGTGCCGCGCTTGCCGAGATCGAAGACACGTTCGGCGACGTGAAAACGACGGCCGACATCCTCGCGCTGCCGCTGCGCTGATCGCCCGTCGTGCCGCGCCGGCCCTGGCTGGCGCGGCGAATCCGGAAACCTTCCTGACCGCGCATCGGAACCCGCCATGGATCAACTGCTCGCGATGCGCGTCTACCGAAACCTGGTCGAAGCCCGGGGATTCTCGGCCGCGGCCGATCGCCTCGACACGACCCATTCGACCGTATCGCGCCAGTTGAAGCTGCTCGAAGCGAGCCTCGGCGTGCAACTCGTCAACCGCAACACGCGGAATTTCTCGTTGACGCCCGCCGGCGAGCGCTACTACGACGCATGCGTCGACATCCTCGAACGCGTCGCGGCGGCATCGGAAGACGTGACCGACACGCCTGGCCAGCCATCGGGCGTGTTGCGCGTCAGCATGCCGCTGTCAGTCGGCACGCTGGAGATGCCCGCATGGTTGCCCGCGTTTCGCCGCGCGTACCCGGACATCCAACTCGACGTGTCGTGCAGCGACCGCTTCGTCAATCTGATCGGCGAGGGGTTCGACGTCGCGCTGCGCATCAGCAGCGGCCTGCCGGACTCCGACCTCGTCGCGAGAACGCTCGCGCTATCCGATGAAATTCTCGTCGCGTCGCCCGACTATGTCGCGCGTCGCGGTCTGCCACGCACGCCCGCGCACCTCGAGAAACATGACTTGCTCGCCTATAGTGGAAGCGACGATCGGACGAGCTGGCGCGTCACGCCGCTGCGCGGTGCACCCGTCACGATCCGGCTCGACGGCCCGCTGCGCATCGACGCGATCACCGCGCTGCATGCCGCCGTGATCGCCGGGCTCGGCATCGCCGCATTCACGCACCATACGGTGCGGGGCGACATCACGCACGGGCGGCTCGTGCCCATCCTGCCCGGCCATACGCTGGCGAAACGCCATTACTACGCGCTGTATCCGAAATCCCGGCATGTACCGCCCAAGGTGCGCGCGTTCGTCGATTTCGTCGCAACGCTTTACGACGCGCACGCATGACGCGGCGGCGCGTTCGCGCCTGCCGCGCCGTTCAGGCCGTCATGCCGCAGCGGCCGCCGGCGCGATATTCAGTCGATCCGATTCGGGGAAATCGCGGCTCACGTGATCGAGCTCGAGAGAAAGCCATGGTCGACACGTGCCGAATCGATTTTCGATCTATTCGACCTTTTGAATCGAATCGTCCCGTGCTAGATTTCCGCCCGGCCACAGAGCCATCTCAAATAACCCGAACAAAAAAAGACCAAATCATGAAATCTGTATTCCGTCATGCCGCACTGGCACTGGTGACGATCGGCTTCCTCTCGGGCTGCGCGAGCAGCGTGACACGCGACGCCGGCGATCAGGCAGGGGCCATCGCGACGGCATCGATGCCCAAATTCGGCTCGAAACCCGTGATCGTGCAAGTCACGCTCGACCATGCCGCCCAAGAAGCGCTGAAAGACAATCTGAAATTCAGCCCGGAGAACCTGAAAGGGAAAATCGAAAGTGCACTGGCCGCACGCAAGCTGCTGGCAACGGCCGGATCGACCGATGCGATGCACCTGAACGTCGAAGTCAACGACATTCGCGTGCGCTCGAGCTTCACGGCGGTGATGTTCGGCTTCATGGCGGGCAACGATCACGTCAACGGCACCGTGACGCTCGCCGACGCCGACAATCGTCAAATCGACCGCTTCAAGGTGTCGGCGTCGTACGCACTCGGCGGCATCGCCGGCGGCATGGACGATACGCGCATGAACTGGCTGTACGAGACGTTCACCGAGAAAACGCTGACGACGCTCGAACCGGCGGCCGACGCGCCGCAACAGGCTGACGCTTCGCAGGCGAAGAAGCTGTAATCGCCGGCGCCCGACGGGCCCCGCATGGGCGGCGCGTCGGGCGTCAGCCGCCGCGCCCGCCCTGCGACGGCGAAGCGGATATCGCGCGAGGCCGCGTTCAGCCGGCGTGTTCCTCCTTCAGCATGCCCTTCAGCAGCAGGCACGCCCCGCCACCCAACGCGCTCACGCACGCGACATAGCCGAAGTACAGTTGATAGCCGCGCATGCCTGGATACGCGGTGGTCAACCAGCCGTTCAGCAGCGGCAGGAACACATCCGGCGAGTAGCCGAGCAGCGAGATGATGCCGATCGCGAGCCCTGTGATACGCGCCGGTACGTCGCAGCGTTCGAGTACGCTCCAGTACAGCCCGCGCACCGCATACGTCAGCAGGCCGATCACGATCACGACACCCACGAGCAGCGCAATCTGGTTGAGCGACGGAAAAGCGATCAGCCCGACGAACGCGAGCGCCGCGCAGAACAGCGCGCCGCCGAGCACGTTCAGCGTGCCGATGCGATCGCCGACGAAGCCGCCGCCGATGCCGCCGATCGGCCGCATCCACAGCTTCAGCGACGCGATGAAGCCGGCCGCGACGATCGACATGCCGACGCCCTTCTGCTGCAGATACGGTGAAATGCTGTAGGTCGCCCACGACAGGTGGTAGCCGCAGAACACGATCAGCGCGAACACCCACAGCCGGCGATTGCGCGCGAGCGTGAGCAGGTCGCGGCCGAGGTGGCCTTTCTCCGCTGTCACCGCATCGTGCGCCGCCGCCCCGACCGTGTCCTTGACGAACAGCAGCAGCGCGCCGAGCGCGATGCATACCGTCGAATAGCCGGTGACCACCTGTCGGAACGCGCCGCCGTGCGACACGCCGCGCGTGTCGACGAGCCACGCGAACAGCGCGAGCGACGCGGTCGCCAGCAGCGCCTCGATCAATCCGCGGCCGCCGTCGAGAAACCCGAAGAACCGGCCCTGCTCGCTCGGCCGCGCAATCGTCTTCACGCGCTTGATCACGGACGCCCAGAACGTCAGGCCCGTCGTCACGCCCCAGCCGCAGAAAATCGCCATCAACGTCGCATACGACGGCGCGCTCGCATTCGAATACCAGAAGCCGAGCGCGCCGGTGCCCACGAGCGAGAAGCCGATCAGCCAGCGCGGCGGCAGCCGATCGGCGAGCCAGCCGCTCGGCAGGTAGCAGACGAGGAAGGTGGTGCCGAGCGCCGAATAGAGATAACCGAGCTGCGTGCGCGTGATTTGGAACAGGTCCAGCATCGTGTCCTGGTAGAACTGGCGCAGGTACAGCATCGGGTAGATCGCGCCGGCCGCGCAGACGAGCAGCGCAAGCTGAACGTAGCGGCCAGTGGACGCAGTGGTGGCGGTGTCGCCGGGGGGCGCGGTGCGCAGCGCCGCGTCATGGTTCGTCATGTGTCTCCTCCATCGGGTGATCCCCGCCGGCCGCTGGCCGGCTTAATGCAATTCATGCAATGCGCGAGTGAATGCCCGGTGCTCGCATCTGGCAGCGGTCCTATTCCGTTTAATCAGCCGACTGGAGTCGGTTCGCGGCCGCACCCACCGGCCACCACCAGGCATTCACGCCCGCACGCTTGACGAAAAAAAATCGGCCGCCCGGGGGAGCGGCCGTCAAGGAGAGATCCCTATTCGGGATGCCGGCGGACACCACTCCGGACCGGCCTGGGTATTGTTGATGAACGCGATTCCGCTGACCATCAGACCGGTCTGATTTGCAGCCTGCCCGCCTGAAAATCACGCCCTCCTGAGCCTGCCGCCTCCATCCAATCCGCAACGCGTCGTTACGTTCTCGACGGGAACCCCCATACGCGGCAACTTGTCGAATCGCCGCACTACCGTCGACGGCTTCATCGCCGTGGCGGACAATCACTTCTCCTCCTTCGTTCGTCCACGTCCAACTGTTCCTTTTCATGCTGAGCATCGGTCCCTTCTCGATCCGCGTCGTCGCGGTAGCCGCCGCCGCGCTGGTGGCGTGGCTCGTCGCGCGTTTCATCCAGCGCCGCCCGCCTGACGGGCATCACAAGACGGCATCGAGCTTGATCCTCGACGTGCTGCTGCTCGGGCTGATCGCCGCCCGCGTCGGCTATATCGCGCGGTGGTGGAGCGACTATGCGGCATCGCCGCGCTCGATCGTCGCGCTCGGCGACGGCGGCTTCGACTGGCGCATCGGCCTGGCGGCCGCCCTGGTATTCGCGGGCTGGCGCCTGCGCCGCTTGCCCGCGCTGCGGCGACCGGTGCTGGCCGGCATCGTCGCGGGCCTCGGTACGTGGGGCGCCGCGCAAGGCACGCTGGCGACGTTGCAGCAGAGTGCACCGCCGCTCGCCGCGATGCAGCTTCAGGCACTCGACGCGACGCCCGTGTTGCCGGCGAGCGTCCTCGGAAAGCCGGTCGTCGTGAACCTGTGGGCGACATGGTGCCCGCCGTGCCAGCGCGAAATGCCGATCCTCGAACAGGCGCAGCGTGACCATCCTGGCATCACGGTGCTGATGATCAACCAGGGCGAAAATGCGCAGACCGTGCGCGCGTTCCTCGAACAAAAGGGCCTGCGCTTCAATCACGTGCTGCTCGATCCGTCGTTGCACGCGATGCATGCCTATGGATCGCGTGGACTGCCGACCACGCTGTTCTTCAACGCAAAAGGCGAACTCGTCGAATCGCACATGGGCGAGCTGACCGCCGCGCGGCTGAAGGACACCGTCACGCAGCGCTTCGGGCAGTAATTCCCGGTGGCCGACCGGAAAGCGGCACCACGCCGCTTCGTCACATCCGCGCTTCGACCACGGCCAGGCGGTACACAAAGACCGATCCGATAGGCCTCATCGAAGGCGTCAGCCCGATCGTGTCCAACTTGCGCGACGGCCTGCACATCGGCCAGGAGACGGATGCCATCACGACGTATCTGTATGCGGCGCTCTGCCTGATGGCATCGCCGATGTGGCATCGGCCTACGCCGAAGGGCTCGACAAGAGGCCACGTGGCTTCAACGCCGGACCAGAGAATGCGCGCAAGCAGATGCAAGCACTGCATGCGTCAGCACGAACGGCGCCGGCCTACGTCGTGGGCCGGTCAGACAGACGGACGCCTGCGCTTCACCCGGTGCCAATCACCGGCGGCACCGCCGCACGACACCCGTGAACCATCAAGCGCGTGCACACTAAGCGTAGTATCAGTCTCGGTCAAATGGCGGATCAGGTTCGGTTGGCCTGTCATCGACACTGCGCTGTCTTCCCGTGAAGTGGGCGATATACCTGTGCGCGACGGGGCGGTCACGATGTGAGCACTCGGTGGCCGGCTCGAGTCGGGTAGCGCCGGGATCCAATTGCCGTGCCGGCATGTGCTGCACAAAATCCACAATAGCCATTGCCATGGTTCGGTCTTCCGGGATACCGGAATGTGCCAATGCTTGTGCGACCCCGCGCCAGACTGCCAATGTTTCGATATGTGCGTCCCGTAACACCATTGTTGCCCGCTCATCGAGCACTGATCGGTAAAAGCGCGGGGCAACTCCACGAGACTGCATCCGCACAACGGCCTGCGTCCGAAGACGTTGTGTCTCACCGCGAACCAGCCTCGGCGTTGCGTTGGCGTCGACCCCGTGTTCGCGCAACTGTCGCGCAAACACCTCGCGCCATATGCGCAGATCCCGCTTGCGCGGATTCAGACACCGCCCGTCAGGACCACGCACCCGAACACACAGATGTACGTGCGGATGCGGTTGGTCATCATGCTGTGCGAACACGTACGATCGTCCGTCGCCGAATATCTCGCGCGCGAATGCCCTTGACGCCTCTCGGACGGCCGCGCGGTCCGTGCCCGCGGGCATTGATAGCATCAAATTGAAGGTTTCCCGACGCCGGCTCTCTTCCGGCATCCCCCAACCACCCCACCGCCATTCGTCAAAAAGGTCCTGCAGGGCAGCGTCTCCGACCAACACGCGCTCGTCCTGGTCTTCCAGCTCGACATGGCCATCGCGTGAAATATATTGCAGATGTCGCCGCACCGCACCCATGCCCTGTGCGCCTGACGCTCTGTTGGTAATCTTGACCATGACCTCGGGCGCGCGTCGAAGCGTCAAAGCCAGTCGTTCGCGCAGACGCCGCGCATCGCGCGGCAATGCCACGCCGGGCAGATGCGGGGCGCGCACATGCCGCAGCGGCTCATGAAACAGTCGATCGCCCCAGTTGATAAGCAGCGCATCGACGTACTGTCTGGGAAACGGCATCTCAACGGCTCCATCGGTCCAGATTGGTTTGCAGCAACTGTGCGACAAAACGCAGATGTGTGAGGATTATGGCGCGCGAGTGCTCCCAATCGGACACGTGATGGCCCTCGCCCGTGTTGCGAGCAAGCTCACCCAGCCGCGTACGAATCGCGGCGAGCTGCCGATTCGATTCCGCAAGCAGCATCATCTCCCGGTTTCCCAATTGCGGCTCGCCGGTCAGATGAGCGCGAATTAACGCAGCAATCCATCGATTTGCGGTGAAACCCTGAACATGGGCCAGTCCTTTGATACATTCCAACTCGGCCGGCATAAGGCCTACGCCGATTCGTACAAACGGCTCACTCGGCGCCGAAAGTACTGCAGACGTGTCGGGCGGCTCATGGGCGATGTCCAGTGCTTCGGCCACGAGCCGCCTGATCCCCTCGCCGGCGCTCACCCCGTTCTGCACACATCGTGCCTGCCACAAGGGCTTGAGCGGACCCAGTTCGACCGCAATGCGCGCTCGGTTTCGCGATCCCATGTTCGTCTACCGTTCGCCAGGCAACGGCATGGCGGGTGCCTGATCGATTTCTCGCGACGGGGTAGACGATTGCTGGTGTTCGACCTTTTCCGCTCGCGCGGACGGTACCGCCGGATCGAACACGCGAGGTCGGGGAAGCTCGACGCCCTCGGCGTGAAGCGCGTCGAGCATGCGCACAGCGCGACGCTTAACACGATCGACCGAACGATCACTGAAACCCTGCTCGCGCATGGCCGCCACAATCACGGCGAGATGAATCCCATCGTCCTCCCATTTCGCGTGGCGCACCGATGCACCCACGGGACGGACTGGACTCTCGTCACGGACACTCCCAGGCGTTGCAATCGTCGCTGCTGACGGCTGCAGCGCTAGATGGGCAGAATCGCGATCGTGCGTGTGTTCAGTAGGCCCATTCAACTCAGAAAGGCGTGCGAGGTCGACAGGCTTCGGTGTGTACCCGCTTACCTCAATACCGATTGAAGCGGCCTGCAGCCATACTTCGCGGCAAAAAGCGTCGTGCCCCGACACGCGAATGCGCGTCCACGCCTTCGCCTGCACCATATCTACCATGGAAGCAACAATGTCTGTACGGGTGTGCGTCGTGACGAGATATCGCCCCCGATCCTCGAATGCCAGCGAGTATGGGGCATCCTTCAGAAAATACTGACCGCCGGCGCGCAGGCAGCTTCGCCTAACTCGCTCTGGCGCGTCGGCGATCTGCGTGAACTTCGGCACTGAATCTATCGCACTGGTGTCGGACACACCGTCCGTGCCGGCGTCGTCTCGCCCCGCCTCGACGCGGCTGCCAACCACACGCGCGTCAACTGGCATGCAGCTGTTTCCATCGATTCTCGCGATTGCGGCGTCGCTGGGCGCGACATGCGTCATTGGTGCCATGACACGTGCCGTGGCACGGCTTTACCAGCGTTGCGGTCTGGCGCTCCAACTCGTCAACACAGTCGAAAATGCAGGCCGTCCAGCCTACCTGATCGGTGCAATCGAACTTAGCCGATCGACGTTCACGAACCTGGGGTGCGACGCTCACGCGCTACTGGGTGCCGTGACATGGCTCGGTGCCCGTCACGCGCGAGTGGGACTTTCGACGTTGGCGCCTCCACCTGAAACCAGCGGCCATTGATCCAGGCCGCTGGCCGGCGCCGGACTCCGTGTCTGAGCAGAAACTGATGCCGCATCTCGGCGAGATGCCGCACAGCGCCCGGTTTGAAAACGCCGACTGGGCGCGAACCTGCTACATGCGTGGGCCCGAGCGATGATGTCGGCGATCCGCATCTTTCACCCAGTCCGGCCGAATCGCAGATGCGTATGCCTGAGCACTGCGTGACGCTTCGCCATTGGGCTGAGCAGAAAACCCAAGGCGCTCGTCGATGGCGCGCGCCACGGTCGACGATTTGGGCAGGCGTCGAGGATCACAACCAGCCCAAAACGTGAACATGCTCTCGAACAGCACGCCCAAGATCGTGGTCGTATAAGGCAATTCGACCGTGACAAGCTTGCCGGTTGAGTCAGCTCGCATGGGCAAATCGGTCATTGGCATTGCGGTGTCGCCCATGCCCATATACATCGCGTGAAGCTCGCGTTGCAAGCGCATCTCGACGTCGCAATGGCTGATCGAAGAATTGACAATTGCACGGGTCAGTTTGGCGAGTTCCTGGGTTTTCAGTTCGAGGCGATTGTGCAATCGACCGACTTCCTGTTCTACTCGCCGCACCCGCGCTTGCAGCGACGAGTGTTCGTCGAGCGGTGGCGAACACCGCTCGTTCGTGTAGTCAGCCTTCTCGGGGCGTTCCATGCGTCCACCTCTTCACGACCATGATCACCTCGGCACAGAGCCACAACGGGATCAACCTATTCAAAAGCGCCAACACCACGCGCAAAAAACCAGCTGAATCACTACGCACTCGATGTGTGACGTCGTCGCATGTCGTTGGCCGGTCCGCCAATGCAGTGTTTATTGCAGAACGACGCGTCGTCAACTAGGAGACTATGGAGGTCAGAAGCCTCAAGTTTTCCGCGACAATCCATTCGAACGCACGCACCCTCGCTTTCGCGAGCTGGTTTGATTGGTCATACGAGCCGATCT
The DNA here is from genome assembly GCF_005502655.1 of Burkholderia sp. 4NA327C6. Classification (NCBI taxonomy): domain Bacteria; kingdom Pseudomonadati; phylum Pseudomonadota; class Betaproteobacteria; order Burkholderiales; family Burkholderiaceae; genus Burkholderia; species Burkholderia sp. 4NA327C6. Next base: position 10,695 of record NZ_SCNZ01000047.1, read on the forward strand.
TTCCGAATTTCGACGCGAGCTCATCCGATAGGAGTCGATTCGATGCCAACGTATCTCGAATTGAAGGCGCAAGCTGAACAGCTCAGACAACAAGCGGAACAGGCCCGCCTGGCTGAGCTTGACATTGTTCTCGCGGAGGTTCGCGCGCGTGTGGCCGAATACGCGCTGACTGCCGAGCAGATCTTCGGGCGTCGGCGCAGCGCATCTGCCACGCGGGTCGGCCAAGATCGTATCCCGGCTCGGTATCGCGATCCCAAAACAGGCGCGACGTGGAGTGGCCGCGGTCGCGAACCCGGCTGGATCAAGGGGAAAAAGCGCGAGCGATTCCTGATCGAACAGGTTTAGAGGTGCATTGCGTGGTTTTCCGTCCCGTCTCATGTTGCGCGCGCAAGGTACATCAGTTGCGTTGAGCGGGCACAGCGCACAACGTCTCGGGACCACGCTCGATGAGCGCTAGTACAGCCCGGTGCAAATCTGCGAAGCACATGCGTTAAAGACTTAGAACGGCACCGATAGGCAGAGCGGCGCCAACTCGAGATGCGCCATTGCGTCGATCTTTATGGTTTTCGGCGCCCCCCTATAAACAGCGCCAGAACTTGGCCTCAGACAAGTTCATATCGGACAAGTCCGATTGGCCGGGCGAGATGCCATCCGTACACTGCTGCACATGATTTCGCTGATCCAGTCCTCCTTCAATACGGCGCGCAATGCGCTCACGCATGTCGTGCGCCGCCCTTCGTTCGTGCGCAAGCTCGACATCGCGGTGCTCGTGCTGATTGTCGCGAGCGTGCTCGTCGTGATGGCCGACAGCGTGCAGGAGCTGCATGCGCAGTACGGCCACACGCTCTATGCGGCCGAATGGGCGTTCACGCTGCTGTTCTCGGCCGAATATCTGCTGCGCCTTTGCACCGCGAAGAAGCCGGCCGCGTATGCGCGCAGCTTCTTCGGCATCGTCGATCTCGTGTCGGTGTTGCCGACCTATCTCGCGTTCTTCTTCCCCGGCCTGCATGCGCTGATCGACGTACGGCCGCTCCGGCTGCTGCGCGAGTTCCGTATCCTCGGGCTGTCGATCTATCGCGAGGAAGGGCATTTGCTGATGCGGTCACTCGCCCGCGCGCGGCGCAAGATCTTCGTGTTCATCTGCGGGATGTTCGTGCTCGTCGTGATTCTCGGCACGGTGATCTTTCTCGTCGAAGGGCCCGAGCGCGGGATCACGAGCATTCCGATGGGCATCTACCGGGCCGCCGTGAATGCCTCGTCAACTTGGCGACGATAGTCGTCGCGATCCAGACGATCGGTCCACACGCCGAAGCGCACGAGATCGAATCCAGTCTGGCGGATCCGTCGTGCATCGTCCGCCGTGAATGACTGGATCTTTACCTGTACGCCGATGCGCGGCTTCTGGCGCGAAGCGGTGGGCAAGCGAGGCCGATCAGCGGTGGCCGACAAGGATGCAGATGCCGCGCAAGCAAGTGCGGTGGCGATGAGCGGCGGTGGAATCCGGAGCGTGGGCATCGGCGATTCGACGGTAGGGGTAAGCGAACGGCGGTGGCCGGCCGATGTGCACCGCCTCGCCAGGGTATCGGGCGTCGATTGTTGCAGAACGCCCCTCGCTTCACTATCAGACCGGTCCGAGCACTTCGTCGAACTTCCGGCTGGCCCGCGCCAATGTGGAGTGCCTCGCCCCGATTCGCTCAGGGCCGCGACAACACCAGCACGCGCCCACCCACCCGATGCAGCTTGAGCCAGCCCATATCGGCGGTAAAACGCAGCTGCTGCAAGTTGAAATCGAACGTGGCCCGCTCGGCCGCCTTGATCACGGCATCGGCGATCCAGCGAATCAGCACCTTGCCCTCTTCGGTGGTTTGATGGCCGGTCTGGCCGCCGCAGAAATGGCGATTCCCGGCGTTGACCTGCATCTGCAACTGCATCCAGTGACCCGGCAGGCCCGGCAAGGTCCGGAACAGGTCGGCCACGCGCTGCGTCGTCAGGCTGCGCGCCCACAGCGCGCTGTCACCATCGGGCCGCTCCAGGTCGTGGCGATCCGCAGCCTGGGCTTGGCCCTTGATGTCGCCTTTCAGGGAATCGGGTTTCGACATGACGCTTTCCTCGTGAGGGGCCCTGCAGCAGGCCGGTTGAATGGACAAGGACTTCGGAGAGCGAGCGGGCTGACGCACGGGGCGCTTCAACCCCAACGTTCGCGGCTGCCCCAAACGACATGCCGGCGACACGCGCCGGCATCAGTGTGCGAACGGTTCGGAGGGTGCCTGCCCGATCCGACGAAACGATACGCCCATTGCAGGCATTCGTCGCCTGTCGGGTATGTCAGGCTCACTATCTGGGCCCTACCCTATTCAGACATCTGGGCCGCATCGCCGAGCAGCGCGTCATCGGGCCTTCACGTGACGAGGAAGGGCATCGCTTCCTGGCAAACGCCCATGCAGCCAACAAGGCTTTGATCAATTGATCGAGGACATCAAATCGCGTTGAGTCCCCCAATCACGCAGTCGTGCAAATCCGGCCACCACGATCGACAGCCGGCTTGATCCGTGGCGCCCCGCGTAGCAGTGCCGGCGACGACATCGACACCCGATACACGGCCGCGCCGGACACCCCCGGCGCGGCCGCCAGCGCCCTTCTTACGCGACAGCCTTCACCGCCGGCTGCACCCCAAAAAACGTCGCCTGCGCCGCTTCGTCCGCGCGCGCATACGCGCGGTTGATCCCGCTGATCACCGCGCGGATCGACGCGGTCGTCAGGTTCGCGTCGATGCCCACACCGAACGCGCTGCCGCGCACGCCCGTGCCGGCCAGTTCCGCAATCGCGATCGCCTTCGCATCGGCGCCTTGCGACAACGCGCGCTCCTCGTAGTGCTGGATCCGCAGCGGCGTACGCAACGCATGCATCAGCGCATCGAGCGGGCCATTGCCTTCACCACGCAGCACGCGGCGCTCGCCGTGCACGTCGGCGGTCAGCACGATCGTCTCGCGGCCGTCGCGCTCGGTCAGCTCATGGCCGACATAACGCAGCGGCGCATCGCCCTCCACATATTCCTGCTGGAACAGCGACCAGATCTGCGCGCTCGTCACCTCGAGCCCGCTGTCGTCGGTCAGGCGCTGCACGGCCGCGCTGAAGTCGACCTGCAGGCGGCGCGGCAGCGCGACGCCATAGCTCTGCTCGAGCAGGTACGCGATACCGCCCTTGCCCGACTGGCTGTTCACGCGAATGATCGAGTCGTACGTGCGGCCGACATCGCTCGGATCGATCGGCAGGTACGGCATTTCCCACACGGCATCGGGGCGCTGCACCGCGAAGCCCTTCTTGATCGCGTCTTGGTGCGAGCCGGAGAACGCAGTGAACACCAGGTCGCCGACGTAAGGATGACGCGGATGGATCGGCAACTGCGTGCATTCCTCGGCCGTGCGCGCGACTTCGTTGATCTGCGAGAAATCGAGGCCCGGATCGACACCCTGCGAGTACAGGTTCAGCGCAAGCGTGACGAGATCGACGTTACCGGTGCGCTCGCCGTTGCCGAACAGGCAGCCCTCGATCCGGTCCGCACCGGCCATCACCGCGAGCTCGGCCGCCGCGACCGCGGTGCCGCGGTCGTTGTGCGGATGCACGGACACGATCAGCGCATCGCGGCGCGCGAGGTTGCGGTGCATCCATTCGATCTGGTCCGCGTAGAAGTTCGGCGTGCCGACTTCGACGGTGGCCGGCAGGTTCACGATCGCCTTGTGCTCCGGCGTCGGCTGCCACACGTCGAACACGGCGTCGCACACTTCCTTCGCGAAATCGAGCTCGGTCGCCGTGAAGGTTTCCGGGCTGTATTGCAGCGTGAAATGCGTGTCGGTCGCGGCGTCGGCGAAGCGCTTGATCGTGCGCGCGGCGCTCACCGCGAGGGTCTTCACGCCGTCGCGATCGAGGCCGAACACGATCTTGCGGAATTCCGGCGCGGTCGCGTTGTACAGATGCACGATCGCGCGCTTCGCGCCGCGCAGCGAGTCGAAGGTGCGCTCGATCAGGTCGTCGCGCGCCTGTGTGAGTACCTCGATCGTCACGTCATCGGGAATGTGGCCGCCTTCGATCAGCTCGCGCACGAAGTTGAAGTCGGTCTCGGACGCCGACGGGAACGCAACCTCGATCTCCTTGAAACCGATCGCGACCAGCATCTTGAACATCCGCATCTTGCGCGCGGCGTCCATCGGCTCGAACAGCGACTGGTTGCCGTCGCGCAGGTCGGTGCTCATCCAGATCGGCGCCTGCGTGATCGTGCGCGTCGGCCATACGCGGTTCGGCAGGTTGACGGGCGTGAACGGTCGGTACTTCGTCGCGGGGTTCTTCAGCATCATGATGGTCGGTCCTCGGTCGGTTTATCGGGAAACCGCCGCGCGCTGGCCATCCGTCAGGGTGGCAGGCTGCGCGCGGCGATGAAAACGGGTGATAGCGGTAGCAAACGGCACAACGGCAAAGCGGTACGGCAAACGACGGCCTTGGCGGTTGAGCGACCGGGACGGAGCGGAGCGATTCGGAAGAAGGACGAACTCAGGCGCCGGTCGACAACCGGGGCCAGGTCGGTGATGCGGGGGAAATCTGGCGCTTCAGGAACGAAGCAGATGGAAAGCGCGCAGCCGCAGACCCAGCCCGGAGAAACGGGCTAGTAGTCGTAGCGAGAAGAGGGGCTGGGCGGCTTGCATGGCCGAAATCAGATCACAGGGGGATAGGGGCTGTCAACGGGCCGAGTGCAAATGGCGCGGAATTTGACCGCTCAGAATCAGTCCTGTCCGATAGGCGGCGCACCGCGCTGTCGATATCCTTCATGGGTGCGGCGCCGGTGAGGCCCCTGTTCACGTTCGGAGTGAGTTGGTCTACGTACTTCGCCGGTTGCCGCACCCCCTCCTGTTGCATTCAATCGGGTTTCGGTGTGGGCGTTCGGTGGTGGCCGGTGGGCGCGGCCACGACCGAGATGCTGATGTTGAAACCAACGCTGCCATATGCGAACGCCGAGCGTCCGCGCCGAAGCCCGATTGCTTCCCGCCGCCTCCGCTGCCTCGCCTGCGCAACCGAGCATCATTCAGAAAATCGATACACACGCCGATATAGTTTCCTGAATATATCGAAATAGGATCTATTAAATACATTTCACTAAATCGATTAACCTCAATTTTCGATTTATTGAACAATAGCGATTCCCCGGCGAATATTTTTTTATTTATTTTTCGGCATGCTCGGTACGTCGCGTTTCAAACTGCAAACGTTTGCGCGACAAGGCTTGAAGCCTTATCCATCATTCCTCAGGAGGAAAGCATGGCCGATTCTCAAACGTCATCCAATCGCGCCGGCGAGTTTTCGATTCCGCCGAATACCCCGTTCCGCGCGATTTTCTTCGCGAATGCCGCCGAGCAACAGCACATCAAGCTGTTCATCGGCGACAGCAAGGAACCCGCCGCGTATCACAAGCTGACGACGCGCGACGGCACGCGTGAAGCGACGCTGAATTCCGGCAACGGCAAGATCCGCTTCGAAGTGTCGGTGAACGGCAAGCCGTCGGCCACCGACGCGCGCCTCGCGCCGATCAACGGCAAGAAATCGGACGGCTCGCCGTACACGGTCAACTTCGGGATCGTCGTGTCGGAAGACGGCCACGACAGCGACTACAACGACGGCATCGTCGTGCTCCAGTGGCCGATCGGCTGACCTGACGCGCGGCTGACGCACATCTGACAGCTCACCTCCGCCGGCCGCCTCCGGGCCGGCCGGCGATTGCGCGCCGCCTTCAGCGGCACCACCCGCCTTTGCATCGAAACCCACCTACCAACGGAGACATCCATGCCCCTCCTTTCGGCTTCGATTGTCAGCGCACCCGTGGCGACATCGGAGACTTACGTCGACATCCCGGGCCTGTACATCGACATCGCCAAGGCAGAGATTCGAGACGGAAAACTGCAGGTCATCCTCAACGTGCCGACGCCTTATGCGACCGGCAACAACTTCCCCGGCATCTACTTCGCGATCGCGACCGACAAGGGCGTCGTCGCGGACGGCTGCTTCACCTATTCGTCGAAAGTGCCCGAAGCCACCGGGCGCATGCCGTTCACGCTCGTCGCGACGATCGACGTCGGCACTGGCGTCACGTTCGTGAAGGGCCAGTGGAAAAGCGTGCGCGGCAGTGCAATGCACATCGATTCGTACGCGAGCCTGTCCGCGATCGGCGGCGCGGCCGCGCAGTCGTCGTCGCAGGGCAGCGGAAGCGGAAGCGGCGAAACCGGCGCGGGCGGCAACCCGGGCAGCACGGGCAGCACGGGTAGCGGCACGATCGGCGGCGGCGGCGAGCGCGACGGCACGTTCAACCTGCCGCCGAACATCAAGTTCGGCGTCACCGCGCTCACCAATGCGGCGAACGACCAGACGATCGACATCTACGTCGACGACAACCCGAAGCCCGTCGCCACGTTCAAGGGCGCCGGCGTACAGGACCAGAACCTCGGCACCAAGGTGCTCGACTCCGGCAAGGGCCGCGTGCGCGTGATCGTGATGGCGAACGGCAAGCCGTCGCGGCTCGGCTCGCGGCAAGTCGACCTCTTCAAGAAGTCGTACTTCGGGATCGTCGGCTCGGAAGACGGCGCCGCCGACGACTACAACGACGGCATCGTGTTCCTGAACTGGCCGCTGGGCTGAACACGATGACTCACGGCGCGGCAGGCAGCGCGCGCCGTTGTCGAATCCGCAATGGCGACGGGGCCAACCACACATTGCGAACCGATTCATTCGAGCAGTCAGTCGCAGTTCCACTGCTGTACTCCGTGCGCGGCAACGGCGAAATCCATTCGCCGGCCGCGCAACGCGAGACCTTACATCGAGACGAGGACGACATGTCACAACCGTTTACCCATGACGATCTGTACGCCCTGCTGCAACTCGCCGGCAACGATGCCACCGCCGTCCAGGCGAACGGCGACCAGGCGGTGCTCGACCGGATGCGCCAGTTCATGACCGCGCAGCTCGTGGAAAAGCTGCCGCAATACGATGTGTTCGTCGACATCGCGACGATCCCGTACAGCTTCGACGTCGGCAGCTGGCAGAACAAGGTGAAGGCCGATGCGGCCGGGCAGGTGGTCGCCTGCACGGTGACGTGGGCGGGCGCGCCCGGCGTGCTGCCCGGTGCCGCGGCGAAATTCGGCGTCGGTGCGGTGGTCAATTACTTCTCGAAGGCAACGCCGCAGCCGCAACCCACGCAGCCGGGTACCACGACGTCCGGCGGCGGCGAGCGCGACGGCGTCTTCAACCTGCCGCCGAACATCGCGTTCGGCGTGACCGCGCTGGTCAATTCGTCTGCACAGCAGACGATCGAGGTCTTCGTCGACGACAACCCGAAACCGGCCGCGACGTTCCAGGGCGCCGGCACGCAGGACGCGAACCTGAACACGCAGATCGTGAACTCCGGCAAGGGGAAGGTGCGCGTGGTCGTGACGGCAAACGGCAAGCCGTCGAAGATCGGTTCGCGCCAGGTCGACATCTTCAAGAAGACCTACTTCGGTCTGGTCGGGTCGGAAGACGGCACGGACGGTGACTACAACGACGGGATCGCGATCCTGAACTGGCCGCTCGGCTAAGCGGCGCCACGCTACAACCCGTCATCGCCACGCCGCCTGGCGTGGCGATTCGCTTGGACGCCCGTGCCCGTCCTCGCCTCGCCTCGCCTCGCCTCGCCTCGCCTCGCAAGAACGATCAAACGCCCCCGCCGCCGATACCATATAGTCCGCCCGACACGCTCATTGGAAAGCCATGAATCCGGTAGGACAAGCACTCTGGTTTATCGAAACCAAACTGGACCGCGAACTGACGCTCGACAGGATTTCCGCCCATTGCGACATGACGCGCTTCGGCTTCTCGCGCCTGTTCTCGATGAACACCGGCTGGCCGGTGATGCGCTATGTCCGGTCGAGGCGGCTCACGCGTGCGGCGCACGCGCTGGCGCAAGGCGCACCGGACATCCTGCAGGTGGCGCTCGACGCCGGCTATGGCTCCCATGAGGCGTTCACGCGCGCCTTCCGTGATTGCTTCGGCATGACGCCCGAAGACGTGCGGGCACGGCGCACGCTCGATGGATTGTCTCTTGTGGAGCCGCTTCGCATGAAAGAACTGAAGATCATCGACGTTGTACCGTCACGCTTCGAAACCGCCGGCAAGCGGCTGATCGCCGGCATGAGCGACCGCTACACGTTCGAAACCAACGAAGGCATTCCGGCGCTGTGGCAAGCGTTCATCCCATACATCGGTACCCTTCCCGGCCAGGTCGACGATGTGACCTACGGCGTGTGCTGCAACCCGGATGCGGATGGCAGCTTCGAGTACATCGCGGGGGTGGAAGTCGCGAGCCGCGACCGGTTGCCTGCGCCATTTCGCTGGATCGAACTCGAACCGCAGCGGTATGCGGTCTTCGAACACGTCGGGCATATCTCCACGCTGCACCAGACGTTCTACAGCATCTGGAACGGCTGGCTGCCGACGTCCGGGTTCAAGGCGGTCGACGCGCCGGAGTTCGAGCGCTACAGCGCGGACTACGATCCGGTGACGGGTGCCGGCGTGCTGGAAATCTGGCTGCCAGTCGAACCTGCCGTGTAAGCGGTTTGCCCCGATCGGCCGCGACGCCACCCGCCGCAGCCGATCGATCAACGCGTCGCCATCGCCGACCTCACCACGCCCACCGCACGCCCGCATTCCCGGTGATCGTGCGCTGGTGCTCGCCGCCGAGGTTCGTCAGGTAGCTGACCGTCGCATACACGCTGCCGCGCTTCGTCAGTTGCGCCACGAGCCCTGCGCCGATCTGTCCGGCCGTTTGCCCGACCTGCGTGCCGATCGTCGTCGAGCCGCCGAAGGTGGTCTTGTCGTCGGTGCCGAACGCGCGCAGCACGTTCACGCGCAGGTACGGCTTCCAGCTCACGCCGTTCGCATCGAACGCGTATTGAAGTCGTGCGCCGATCCGGCCGAGGAACGTGTTGCCATTGTTCCAGCTCACGCTCGAGATCCCGTCGTTGAACCGGTCGAGCGACAGCCATTGCCATACGAGCTGCGCCTGCGGCTCCAGCGTCAGCCCGTAGCCGAGCGCGATCGGCAGCCCGGCCTCGACCGAGCCCGTGAACGCGTTGCCGTTCGTCGAGCCGCCGACGTTGTCGCTCGAATGCGTGCGAGCCGTGAGCGCACTGCCCATCAGCACGGCATCGGTGTACCAACCGCCCGGGCCGATATGCGTCCAGTAACCGCCGAGGTTGTACGCGTTGACCTGCAGCGAACCGACGCCCATGTCCTGCTGCGCGAGCGCGAAACCCTTCACGTCGCCGACCGCGCGCGAGAACCCGAGGAAGAAGCCGTAGTGGTTGCGATGGCCACTCGCAGTGGTATCCGCGTACAGATCCTGACCGACCTGCATCCCCCACACCGTGCCGTCGTACGACGGCGTCACGTCGCCCTTCTGCTTGATGTCGCTGTGGCCGCCCCATACGCGTGCCCACGAGGCGGGTATCGAACCGTTCTCGGCCAGTAACCCCTGTTCGCCCTGCCGGTCATGGAACGTGTCGATCTGCAGCAGCCCGAGCTGGCGCGCGACGGCCGGCGCTTCCGCGTACAGCGGCACTTCGGGGCGGTAGACCGGCTCCGGATTGCCGCCCGTTCCCGCGTGGTCGACCGCCTCGACGATCGATTCCGGCGTGCCTTCGGCCGGCGTGATCGGCGGCACGGCCGGCGGCGTCGGCTGGCCGGGCGCGACGACCGGCGGCTGCGGCTTCGGCGGCACCGTGTTGCGCAAGTACCAGCTGTCGCCCGTGCCGTTGGCCGTACCGCCCTTCGCGAGAAAGTACGTGTAAGCGCCGGCGCTGACCGAGCCGCCCGACAGCGTGAACGCACCGGCGCCCGTCGTCGCGCCGTTGGCGGCCTGCACGACCTGGATGCCGTCGGCCACGGTCTGCGCGCCGGCGCCGCCGACGTTCGTCACCTTCAGCGTGCTCGTGCCGCTCGCCGCGCCGCCGCTGACGATCAGCTTGTCCGACGGCGCGCCGTCGCCGGCCAGCGTCGTGTTCAACGCGATCGTCGCGTTTTGTCCGACGTAGTTGCCGGCAACCGTCAGCGTGTTGCCCACGCCGCTGCCGCCAAGTTGCACAAGGCCCGCGTTCGTGAGGTTGCCCTTGATCAGCAGGTTCCCGGTCGGCCCGCTCGCAAGGCTCGCGAGCGCGTTCGCGACCGAGATCGTGCCGCCGCTCGTCACGTCGCCCGTCACGCTGCCGTAGCCGCCGAGCGTCGCGCCCGATGCGACCGTCACGAGGCCGCCGCCGGCCAGCGCGGCGACGCTGTTCGATCCGTCGCCGACCACCAGCGTGCCCACGTTCACGTTCGTGCCGCCGGCGTAGCCGTTCGTGCCGTTCAGGGTCAGCGTGCCGCTGCCGAGCTTCGTCAGCGAACCGGCCCCCGAGATGTTCTGCGCGATCGTCGAATTGAAACCTTGCGTGTCGATCGTGCCGTTGTTCGACGTGATCGACACCGCGCGGCTCGATGCGGGGTTGAACGAACTGCCGAGCTGCAGCGTGCCGCCGTTCAAAGTCAGGCTTCCTGACGATGCGCCGAGCGCGTTGTCTGCCGCGACCGACAGCGTGCCTTGCGTGATCGTCGTGCCGCCGGAATACGTGTTGCCGCCCGCGGCGGAAGGCGCAACCGTCAGCGTGCCCGCGCCGGTTTTCTCCACCGCGCCCGAGCCGCTGATCGTGCCCGCGTAGGTGCCGGCGCTGTCCTGCTGGAATCGCACGAGCCCGTTGTCGGTCACCGACAAAGGCAGGTTCGACGCATTCGCCTGCAGCGTCGCACCCGCGTTGACCGTGGCCACGACCGACGCCGTCGTCGTGCCGAGCGTGCCCGTGAGGTTAAGCGTGCCGCTCTGCACGAGCGCGGTCGAGAACGTGCCGGTGCCGGCCCACGTCCAGTCCGTGCCGGCCATCGTCAGGCTCTGGAAATTCGTGAACGCATTCGACGCGGTGCCCGTGCCCTGCAGCGTCACGCTGTTGGTGCCGGCGCCGCCGTTCGCCGTGCCGACGATCTGCGAGCCGGTCTGCAGGATCAGCGTCACATTGCCGTTGCCGCCCTGGATCGCGGTGCCGCCGCCGCCCTGGATCAGCCCCGCGTTGGTGATCGTCGTCGCACCGTTGGTCGAGCGCACGCCGATCCCGTTGTTGCTGATGATCTTGCCGCCCGCCTGGTTCGTGATCGTCGCGGTGAACGAGCTGCCGAGCGTGTTCGACACGACCGCATCGACGCTGCCGCCGCTCGTCGCGGTGCCGGTCGTCTGGATCGTGCCGCTGTTGACCAGCGTGTCGTTGTTGCCCTGCATGTAGACGGCCGGCGCATCGCGGCCGTTCGACGTCAGCGTGCCGCTGTTGGTGATCGTGCCGTTCCCGCCGAGCAGCGACGCCGCACGCGCGTTGTTGCCCGAGGCCGTCACGGTGCCGGCGTTGACGATCTGGTTGCCCGACGCGCCGGGGTTGCTCTGCCCCCACGCGGCCGTCATCCCGTACGCGTTGTTGCCGGTGGTCGTGATCGTGCCGTTGTTGACGAGCGTGTTGTTGTTGCCGTTCGCGGCCATCCCGTCGTTGTAGGTGCCGGTGGTCGAGATCGTGCCGCTCGCGCCGTTGGTGATCGTGTTGTTGTTGTTCACGCCGATCAGCACCGCGCCGCGATTCGCGACGCCCGTACCGTTGCCGGACATCGACAGGGTGCCGTTGTTGGTGATCGCGCTCTGCGTATCGACGGAGAACGGCGTCGGTGTGGATGTCACGACATAACTGCCGGTCGCGGTCGAATCGATGTTGATCGTGACGTTGGTGCTGCCGGTCGCGGCCACGACCGACGGGATGTTCGCGCCGGAACACGTGACCGTCGCTCCGCTGCCCGGCGGGGTAGCCGGGGTACATGCCGCATAGGCCCCCACCGGCATCGCACCGGTCAGGATCACCATCCCACCCAAACCCAGGTTCCGCCTCGTTCTTTTCATCGTTCCGCTCGCATTTATTGGTGACGTTATTGCTGCAAATCGGTGCGTGAAACGGGTTATATCACCTGACTTGAAATAATCGCAAGATCGGAACGGGTGATATCGGAAATCAGCGCGGGATTAATTTCGGATTGGGAAATAACGGAATGGGGTGCGCTGCTGCGTTGCGGCAAACGTCACATCGCCGCGGCGGAGCGCAAGCAGGAAAACAAGGCGGTTGAATTTGCCGAATTTCCAGCAAACCTTGATTCGATGAAGAAGATGAATTGAAGCAACCGGAAAATTTGACGCAATTCGACAATCGATGGGTCGCGCAATGGCTGCACAGCAATCCGACCATGTTGCTTCGCACGATGAGCAGTCATTCGTCATTGCCGGCAAACGCACCGACGCGCGCATGCAACGATGCCGCCGGCCATAGCCGGCGGCATCTCGCCCATCGTCAGCCGGCACGCGGCCCGGCAGGCTTCGACATCGCCACCGGTTGCACCCACTCGACCGACGCCAGGCGCGTACGCGCATCGACCACCACGCGGTTGAACGCGACGCGCCGCTCGCCCTTCAGCTTCGCTGCCTTGCCCGCCTGTACCAGCGCGACCGGGTCGACGAGACGGTCATGCCGCCGGACCTCGAAGTGCAGATGCGGCCCCGTGGCCGTTCCCGTGCTGCCGACCGCGCCGACCCGCTGGCCGCGCACGACCCGCGTGCCGGTTCGCAGGGTCGGCTCGAATGCCGACAGGTGCGCGTAGTACGACGCATAGCCGCCATCGTGACGAATCACCACGTACTTGCCGTAACCGCGCGGCTCGGTGCCGATGAACGTCACGACGCCGCGCTCCGATGCATGAACCGCACGCCCGGCCGGTGCCGCGAGATCGACGCCGGAATGCACATGACGCGCGCCGGTGACCGGATGCACGCGCGCGCCGAAATGCGAGCTGATCCGTTTGGCGTTGACCGGCATCGCAAACCGCGACCCGGCAAACGGCATGCCGTCGAGATCGTAATAGGCGCCCGGCGAGCCCGCCTCGGCCGCAAACCACACGGCCGCGACGCGCTGGCCGCGCAAGCGAAGCTCGAGCGCCGTCACGCGCACGCCACCCGGCAGCGTCGCACTTGCGTCCGGTTCGTAGGCCACGCGGAAGGTGTCGCCAAGTGCGCCGCGCTGTTTCAGGTCGACGCGACCGGCGAGCATGCGGGTGATCTGCGCGGCAACGCCGGCCGGCAAATCGGCGCGCGCCAGCGACGCCTGCAGGCTGCCGACGATCGCGCCGCCACGCGCGCCGCGCTCGGCTTGCGCAAGCACGAACGGCTCGGCGGCGGCAAGATCGACGGGACGCCGTTCGAACGCGGCCTGCTCGCCCATCGCAGGCAACGCCGACGCAAGGCCGTAATCGAATCTCGACGCATACGCGCGTTCGACCGCCCCGCGCGCCGCATCGCACAGCACGCGGTAAGCCACGCACGCACCGAAGCGCGCCACGGGGTCGTCGCGTTCGCCTGCCGTCGGCACGGACAACGCATGCGACGCATAGGTAACGTCGAGCGGCGCGGCCGTCGCTGCGTGCAAGCCGCCCCACGTCGTGCGCGCGGCACTGAAAAAGGGCACGTCGACAAGGTCGGCCATCACGGGCTCGAACGGCGCGGCGTCGTGAGACGCATGGGCCACCGTACCCGGCGCGCCCGCCACACAGGCCGCCGAGATGACGCCGCGCAGCAACGCGCGGCGCATCGGGAATCCGTGAACGCCGCGCTGCGCGGGTTGACCTTGTTCGCGTGCGAGACGGAAACGCAGGTCTAACCGCATGACGTCGTCACTCGCTGTCTATCAATGAAAAATCGGGAAAGAACCGGGTATCGCGGAGGAACGATCGTCGCGACCCGGCAACGTAAAAGCGAGTGTATCGGCGCGATCGAATCGGCTGAATAGGACCAGTCTCATTTGAATGAAAAGCCGCTTCGTACTAAACCGGAATCGCGATTTCGCGGCCCGGCGGCACGGTCGTGCGGCATTCGACCCCACCCGTTCGCGCGAACCATCCTGCGCCATGTCCGGTCGAACGCTGTCCGCGCGTGAGCGCAAGCCCGCTGACCCCGGCCGGCACGCCACGCGTCGCGCATCGTTTCTTCAAACCGGAATCCCGTCATGTTGCTCGATCACCTGCACCCGGAACGCTGGACGTTCCTGTGGAACGCGCTGTCCACCCTTTCCCTCAAGCTGTGCGCCGGCCTGGCGTTGCTCGTCGCCGGCTGGTGGCTGTCCAAACGCATCGGCAACTGGCTGAACCGCCTGCTCTCGAACAAGGAGCGCGTCGACGACACGCTGCGGCCGATCCTGTGCGACGTCGCCGTGTGGGGCGTGCGCATCGTCGCGATCGTCGGCGCGCTGTCGCAGCTCGGCATCGAAACCGCGAGCATCGTCGCGGTGCTCGGCGCGGCCGGCCTCGCGATCGGGCTCGCGCTGCAGGGCACGATGCAGAACATCGCGGCCGGCATCATGCTTCTGCTGCTGCGACCGTTCAAGGTCGGCGACTATATCGACGGCGGCACGGGCGTCGCGGGTACCGTCGACGAGGTCGGGCTCTTCATGACGCGGCTGACGAAGCCGGACGGCATCTGCGAATACGTGCCGAACAGCGCGCTGTGGGGCAGCTCGATCCGCAACTACACGCGCAACCCGACGCGCCGCCTCGATCTCGAAGTGGAAGTGTCGGTGCATGACGATATCGATCGGGCGCTCGACGCACTGCGCGCGCTGGCCGCGGCCGATCCCGACGTGCTGCAGGATCCCGCGCCGGATGTGATGGTGATGCGCTTCGACGACAGCACGGTCGTCGCGAACATGCGCGTGTGGACGCACACCGACAAGTTCTGGGCAATGCGCTGGCGCATTGCGCGCCAGGTGCGCAGGACGCTCGCCGACGCGCACTGCGCGTTGCCGATCCGCACGCGCGAGCTCCACATCGTGCATGACGCGGAGCGTCGCGCCGACCGCGCGCAAACGCACGCGCTGTAAACGGCGAAGGCCGCGAAGCCCATCCCGCTTCGCGGCCCTCGCGACGTCAACGCAACGTCACCGCCACATCACATCTTCACGATATCGAGCAGCGCCTTCTTGCCGCTCTTGTACGTGAACACCGAGATCGCGCCGTGCTTCAGGTCGCCCTGCGGCGTGAAACTCGTCTCGCCGATCACGCCCTTGTAGTCGGTCGCCGGCATCGCGGCCAGCACCTTCGCCGGGTCGGTCGAGTTCGCGCGCTTCATCGCGTCGACGATGATGTACACGGCGTCGTACGAGAACGGCGCATACACCTGTATCGAATGTCGAAGCATGTCTGTCTCCTGGTCAGTCTTGTAGGCCCCGTTCGATGCGGAACGTGTTGTGGTTCGGATCACGAATAAGTTGCAGTCGATGATGCGGCGCTTCCCGCACCGCGCGCCCGATTCCAGTCGGCAGCACGGCGCTCTCGCCGCCGCGCGTTACGCGCGCCCTTCGAATCCCAGTAGCACGTTGACCGCGTTGACGCCGATCTCGTCGACCATGTAGCCGCCTTCCATCACGAACAGCGTCGGCACGTCCAGGCGCGCGAGCGCCGCGCCGATGCGCAGGTAGTCGGGCGAACGCAGCCGGAAATGGCTGATCGGGTCGTGCTCGAAGGTATCGACGCCGAGCGACACGACGAGCGCGTCGGGCGCATGCGCGGCGATCGCAGCGGCCGCGTGGTCGAGCGCGGCCGAGTAGGTGTCCCACAGCGTGCCCTTCGGCAGCGGCAGGTTCAGGTTGAACCCTTCGCCCGCGCCGATGCCGCGCTCGTCCGCATAGCCGGAGAAGTACGGGTACGACACCGGCGGCTCGCCGTGGATCGACGCGAACAGCACGTCCGCGCGGTCGTAGAAGATGTCCTGCGTGCCGTTGCCGTGATGGAAATCGACGTCGAGCACCGCGACGCGCGCGGCGCCCTGCGCGACGCAGTGCTGCGCGGCGATCGCCGCGTTGTTCAGGTAGCAATAGCCGCCCATGTACTCGCGGCCCGCGTGATGGCCGGGCGGGCGGCACAGCGCGAAGGCCGCGCGCGCCGCGCCGCTCGACAGCAGGTCGGCGCCGGTGAGCGCCGAGTTCGCGCTCGCGCTCACGGCATCCCACGTGCCGGCGTTGATCGGCGCGCCCGCGTCCATCGCGTAGAAGCCGAGCTTGCCGTCGATGAACGCGGGCGCGGTAGCTGCGGCCGGCATCGCGCGTACCGGCCACACGAGCGGCAGCGCCTGGCAGGTGCGGCCCGTCGCGGTCCACTCGTCCCACGCGCCGGCGAGGAAATCGACGTAGCGGGCGCTGTGCGCGGCCGCGTAGTGGGCGCGGTCGAACGGCTTCGGTGCGATCACGTCGCCGAGGCTGGCGGCACGCACCTGCGCGAGCACCGTTTCGGCGCGAAGGGGGTTTTCGAACGAATCGGTAATCGCGCCGTCCTTCAGTTCGACGCCGCGATGCAGTTGGTGATCGCTGCTGTAGACCGTGAGCATGGTTGACCGTTGCAGTAGGGGTGGCAACAGTTTATTGACGGCAACCGGCAATAGCTTTGCTTTCGACCCGCGCCTTTCGTACAATTTTGAGAAAACCGCCTACGGATTCCCGGAAATGAGCAAAAATCGTGCTTCGGTCGAACTGGATGGCGTCGACCGCGCCATGCTGCGCCTGCTGCAGGACGACGGCGCGCTGTCGAACGCGACGCTCGGCGAGAAGCTGTCGCTGAGCGTCACGCCCTGCTGGCGGCGGCGCAAGCGGCTCGAGGACGAAGGCGTGATCACCGGCTACCAGGCGAACCTCGACCGGCGCGCGCTCGGCATGAACGTGTTCGCGTTCGTGCAAGTCACCTTCAACATGCATTCCGGCCAGGATTCGGATTACTTCGAGGACGTGATGCGGCGTCACGACGAAGTGACGTCCTGCCACAAGATCACCGGCGCGGCCGACTACATCCTGCAGGTCGTCGCGGCCGATCTCGACGCATACGCGGAATTCGTCGAGCGCGTGCTGCGCAAGCAGGCCGGGGTATCGTCGATCCAGTCGAGCCTCGCGTTGCGCGAAGTGAAGTTCTCGTCGCGCGTGCCGGTGCCGGGCGACTGACCGTTCATGTCGTTCCGCGCCCGTGCCCGGGCATCCGTTGTCGATCGTCGTCCCATGGAGCGCTACCCGATGAAACGTCTTCTTCCGTCTGCTTCGCTGGCCGCCGCCCTTGCCTGCGCGCTCGCGTTGAGCGCCTGTGCGGCGCAATCCACCGCGCCGGCCGCCGCGTCGGCGCCGGCCGAAGCTGCCGCGTCGCCCGCGCCGCCTGCGTCGCCGATGCCCGGCAGCGATCGCGATTCGCACGGCTGCATCCCTTCCGCCGGCTATTCGTGGTGCGAACAAACGCAGCAATGCGAGCGCCCCTGGGAACTCGCGAAGCAGAAAGGCTTCGCGAATTCGCCATTGGCGTACGAGCAGTTCTGCCGGAACAATTTCGCGAAGTGACGCAACGTGGCATGACCTGATCGGGACGCGGTGCAACGCCGCGCCCGGCCGCCCCTGATCCCGCGCAGTTATCCCCAGCTTTCCCGGTTTCCGCGACCGTCATTCCGGAAACCCGGACATACAAAAAACCCCACGAAAACAACGGGTTTTTTCGTTTGTGACACAGCAAACGAGTTCGGTTACATTACGCGCCCCTTGCCACCCCGCTCCCCGCAAAACGCGTCGCGCGCGGCCTCTTTCCACGCAGCCTGAAGCGCTTTCCGCTCAGGCTTGCCGCAAGGGCCCGGGCGCGTAGTGCGCCACTGTGACGCAGGCGCTTGCCTGCCCGCAGGCAGCCGATCCGAAGGTGTCCTTCCCGACGGGTTCGCGTGCGCAAATGCAACGGCGCGCGGCGTCGATCCGGAATTCCGGATTCGCGTGTCCGGATCTCCGGACCCGCGTTTCACCGCGATCGACACACGCGCCGGGCGGCTTGGCAAACCGATGCATCCAAGTTGAAAAAGGGATCTGCTGTGATCAAAACGTTACGGGTAATACTGTCGGCGCTCGCGCTGTGCGTCGCCGCGTCGTCCGCGCACGCCGCCGATACGAAGAAGGTCGACGTCCTGCTGGTGGGCGGCGGCATCATGAGCTCGACGCTCGGCGTCTGGCTGCACGAGCTTCAGCCTGACTGGTCGATGACCATGGTCGAACGCCTCGACGGCGTCGCGCTGGAAAGCTCGAACGGCTGGAACAACGCCGGCACCGGCCACTCGGCGCTCGCCGAGCTGAACTACACGCCGGAGAAGGCGGACGGCAAGATCGACATCTCGAAAGCGATCGAGATCAACGAGTCGTTCCAGATCTCGCGTCAGTTCTGGGCGTGGCAGGTCAAGCAGGGCGTGCTGAAGAATCCGCACTCGTTCATCAACTCGACGCCGCACATGAGCTTCGTGTGGGGCGACGACAACGTCCGCTTCCTGAAGAAGCGCTACGAAGCGCTGCAGGCGAGCCCGCTGTTCCGCGGCATGCAGTATTCGGAAGACTACGACCAGATCAAGCAGTGGGTGCCGCTGATGATGGAAGGCCGCGACCGCAACCAGAAGGTCGCGGCAACGTGGACGCCGATCGGCACCGACGTGAACTTCGGCGAGATCACGCGCCAGTTCGTCGGCTACCTGAAGACGCAGCCGAACTTCACGCTGTCGCTGTCGAGCGAAGTGCGCGAGATCTCGCGCAATGCCGACGGCACGTGGCACGTGAGCTGGGTCAAGCTGCACTCGGATGAACCGGCGCAATCGGTCGACGCGAAGTTCGTGTTCATCGGCGCGGGCGGCGGTGCGCTGCACCTGCTGCAGGCGTCGGGCATCCCCGAAGCGAAGGACTACGGCGCGTTCCCGGTGGGCGGCTCGTTCCTCGTGACGGACAACCCCGAAGTCGTGAAGCAGCACCTGGCGAAGGCATACGGCAAGGCGTCGGTCGGCTCGCCGCCGATGTCGGTGCCGCACCTCGACACGCGCATCATCGACGGCAAGAAGATCATCCTGTTCGGGCCGTTCGCGACATTCTCGACCAAGTTCCTGAAGAACGGTTCGTACTTCGACCTGCTGAAGAGCACCAACACGCACAACGTCGCACCGATGATGCGCGTGGGCGTGGACGAATTCCCGCTGGTCCAGTACCTCGCCGGCCAGCTGATGCTGTCCGACGACGACCGCTTCAACGCGCTGAAGGAATACTTCCCGAATGCGAAGAAGGAAGACTGGCGCCTGTGGCAGGCCGGCCAGCGCGTGCAGATCATCAAGCGCGATCCGGTCAAGGGTGGCGTGCTGAAGCTCGGCACCGAAATCGTCGCGTCGCAGGACGGCAGCATCGCGGGCCTGCTCGGCGCCTCGCCGGGCGCGTCGACGGCCGCGCCGATCATGCTGAGCCTGATGAAGAAGGTGTTCAAGGACAAGGTCGCATCGCCCGAGTGGCAGCAGAAGATCCGCCAGATTGTGCCGAGCTACGGCACGAAGCTGAACGACAGCCCGACGAAGGTCGTCGACGAATGGACGTACACCAGCGACGTGCTGCAACTCTCGCCGCCGCCGAAGATCGACCTCGGCACGCAGCCGCAGGCCACCGGTAACGCACCGGCGCGCCCGGCGAAGGCTGCGACCGACATGGCGCTGTAACGCGCCGATCGCCGCGCGACGCCATCGCGCCGCATGACACGGCCGCCCTCCGGGGCGGCCGTTTTTCTTGGCGGGTGGCGGGCGAAACGCCCGGCCGGCCGCCCGCTTCCGCTAGAATTGCGGCACGCGCGACCCTGTCGCCGCCCGATCCATCATCCGCATCGACGCAATCCAAGCGACGCCCGGTGCGGCCCGCGCCCAAGCCGCGCGAGCGCCGCCCGCCGTTGCCGCGCCCGCCCGGGCGCGCCATCAACCGAATTCAGCTGGAGAAAGACCGTGTTTACCTGCCGAAACCAGAGCTGCGGCACGCAGTGGGAGCAGTCCGACGTCGTCATCAAGGACGAAGGCCAGGGG
This sequence comes from Burkholderia sp. 4NA327C6, assembly GCF_005502655.1. Classification (NCBI taxonomy): domain Bacteria; kingdom Pseudomonadati; phylum Pseudomonadota; class Betaproteobacteria; order Burkholderiales; family Burkholderiaceae; genus Burkholderia; species Burkholderia sp. 4NA327C6. The sequence goes on from NZ_SCNZ01000047.1 coordinate 30,745, forward strand.
CTGCTGTTCCGCTGCCCGCTGTGCGGCGCGCGCAACTACCTCGAACGCTTCGAAGACGACGAAGGCAAGGTCGTCTACGAGCAGATGGAAGGCCGCCCCTACCTCGGAGACCTGGAATGACCCAGCCGACCGCCACGCCGTTCAGCGCGCTGTCGTTGACGCCCGCCACGCTCGCCAACCTTGCGCAGCTCGGCTATGTCGACATGACGCCGATCCAGGCCGCGAGCCTGCCGGTCGCGCTGGCCGGCCAGGACCTGATCGCCCAGGCGAAGACGGGCAGCGGCAAGACCGCCGCGTTCTCGCTCGCGCTGCTGGCGCGCCTCGACGCGCGCCGCTTCGACGTGCAGGCGATGATCCTGTGCCCGACGCGCGAACTCGCCGACCAGGTCGCGCAGGAAGTGCGCCGCCTAGCACGCGCCGAAGAGAACGTGAAGGTGCTGACGCTGTGCGGCGGCACGCCGATGCGCCCGCAGGCGCAGAGCCTCGAGCACGGCGCGCACATCGTCGTCGGCACGCCGGGCCGCATCATGGATCACCTCGATCGCGGCAACCTGAAGCTCGACGCGCTGAACACGCTGGTGCTCGACGAAGCCGACCGGATGCTCGACATGGGCTTCTTCGACGACATCGCAAAGGTCGCACGGATGTGCCCGACCACGCGCCAGACGCTGCTGTTCTCCGCGACCTACCCGGACGGCATCGCGAAGCTGAGCCAGCAGTTCCTGCGCAATCCGAAGGAAATCAAACTCGAAGAGCGCCACGACAACAGCAAGATCCGCCAGCGCTTCTATGAAGTGACGGAAGACGAGCGGCTGCATGCGGTGGGCCAGTTGCTGAACCACTACCGGCCGGTGAGCACGATCGCGTTCTGCAACACGAAGCAGCAGTGCCGCGACCTGCTCGACGTGCTGCACGCACAGGGCTTCCACGCGCTCGCGCTGCACGGCGAACTCGACCAGCGCGAGCGCGACCAGGTGCTGATCCAGTTCGCGAACCGCAGCTGCTCGGTGCTGGTGGCCACCGACGTCGCCGCGCGCGGGCTCGACATCGCGCAGCTCGAGGCGGTGATCAACGTCGACGTGACGCCCGACCCCGAAGTGCACGTGCACCGCATCGGCCGCACGGGCCGCGCGGATCAGGACGGCTGGGCGCTGAGCCTCGCGAGCATGGACGAGATGGGCCGCGTCGGTGCGATCGAGCAGGCGCAGAAGCGCGACGTCGAATGGCATCCGCTCGCGGAACTGACGCCGGCCGACGACGGCGTGCTGACGCCGCCGATGGAAACGCTGCAAATCCTCGGCGGGCGCAAGGACAAGATCCGTCCGGGCGACGTGCTCGGCGCGCTGACCGGCGACGCCGGGTTCGACGGCAAGCAGATCGGCAAGATCAACGTGACCGAGTTCTCGACCTATGTCGCGCTCGAGCGCGGCGTGGCGCGCGATGCGCTGCGCAAGCTCAATGCCGGGAAAATCAAGGGCAAGCGGGTCAAGGTCCGGTTGATGGACGAGGAATAAGCGGTAACGTGGAGGCGTCGCGGCGGCATCGCTGCGCCGTGACGCCCAAGCCGAACCTGAATCTGTCCGTGACTTTGCATCGCCCCGTGCAACCTGCGGTCGTCGCCCCTCTTTCGGCAATCGGCCGCCGCCCCGTCAAGCCGCCCGCATCGCCTGCTTGCTACGCGAGCGCCGGATACCCGTGCGCAGCAGCCTCCTGCTCGAACCGCGCAATCGCCTCATAGGCATCCGGCGACAGCCGTTCGAATCCCTTCAGCCGCAGCACGCGCGCCCGCTCCACATCGGTCGCCACCGCGCGATCGAGCGCATCTCGCAAAGCAGCGACCTGTGTATCTTCGAGTGTTCGCGATGCGATGAGCGGTAATCCCGGCGCAGAGGCCGTCATCCCGACGATCCGGATGTCCTCCAGCAATTCGGGCAACGCGTCGCTCACGTACGCGAACGTCACGCAATCGATCGCCGCGCAATCGGCTTCCGCTGAAGCCAGCGCACGCAGCACGTTCAGGTGCGAGCCGAGCGCTGCAACCGATCCGAAGAATCGTCCGCCGCGTGCATGCGGCGCGACCGCGTGCCGGAGCGCGTTCATCCCGCTGTGCGAATCGCCACCGTTGAATGCGGCCCGCAGCCCGCGGCATGCAGCGAGCGTCGTCGCGCCGCCCGCATGCGCGCGTGACGATACGGCCAGCACGCTGCTGTAGTGCGCGCCGTGGCAACCGTGCGCATCGAACACGGGTGTCGCGATCAGTCGCACGACATCGCGCAGGCCCAGCATCCGGTACGGGTAGCCGCAGGTCTGCGACAGCAACAGATCGTCGCGCCGCCACAGCGCGTGCAGGTCGGCGAAGGGTTCGTCGGGAAGCGTGACATCGGCGGGCCCGCACGCGTTCGCGAACGCATCGAGCGCGTCGCGCAGCAGTGCGCGCCACAGCGCGTCGTGGCGCGGCGTCACGTTGTACATCGGCAGGGCGGCGATCCATGAGCTCATGCGGGCATTCTACGCATCGACGCTCGCGCCGCGGAACCCGGTTCGATCCCGATAAAACGGGGGCCGAACGGGGTGCCGCGTGCCCAAAGCTTATCGGCCGCACGGCGATAAGCAAATGCGAATCGATTGGTTGGCCGGGCGGTGCGATCCCGGTACCGTCTGATGCCTGCCCGAGCATCGCCATTGCGCGCGATAACGGACAGGCCGACCGTGATCCGCGAGACACCTGCGCACCCGGGCCGAGCGCACCGGTTCAACCGCTCGTTCCCCGCACTGCCCGTTCAATCCGCCTCAACGCCATGGCCGAATACTTCGACGTCGACCACGCGCGTGCGATCGCCGCGCTCGACACCCGCTTCACCGCCCGCACCGAGTGGCCGACCTGGCTGCTGATCGTCGCGATCTACGGCGGCTGGCTCGCCGTGCTGCTGCTCGTGCGCGGCGGCACCCTGTCGCTCGCGGCCGCGACGCCGCCGCTGATCCTGCTCGGCGCATGGCACCTGTCGCTGCAGCACGAGCTGCTGCACGGCCACCCGACACGCTCCGCCCTCGTGAACAAGCTGCTCGGTTATCCGCCGCTGACGGTCTGGTATCCGTACACGCTGTATCGCGACACGCATCTCGACCATCATCGCGACGAAGACCTGACCGTGCCGGGCGTCGATCCCGAGACGAACTACGTCACGCGCGAGCGCTGGGCGCAGCTGCCGCGCTGGCGCCGCGTACTGACGGTCGCCCGCAAGACCTTCATCGGACGATTCGTCGCCGGGCCGCCGCTGAGCATCTTTGCGATGTGCATCGACGCTTTCGCCGCATTGCGTCGCGGCGACTTCCGCTATCTGCCGATGTGGGCGATGCATAGCGCCTGCGTGGTTGCGCTGCTCGCGTGGCTGCAATGGGCGATCGGCGTGCCGTGGTGGTATTACCTGCTCGTGATCACGTGGCCCGCGCTGTCGATCGCGATGATCCGCTCGCTGTACGAGCACCGCGCCGCGCCGCATCCGAAGGCGCGCATTGCGATCAATGAAGCCGGCTTCGCGATGCGGCTGCTGTACCTGAACAACAACTATCACCTCGTCCATCACGACCTGCCGAAGCTGCCGTGGTACGACCTGCCGCGCGCGTACCGGATGCGCCGCGACGCGTATGCACGGAAGTGCGGCGGCTTCGTGATTCGCGGCGGGTATCGCGAACTGCTCGCGCGCCATGCGTGGACGCCGACCGATACGCCCGTGCACCCGTTCGATCAAGGCACGGCGTCGTTGTCGACCGGGAGCGGTGTGAAGGTGGCGGTGGTCGACAAGGTGTTGCAGATCAGTACGTGACGTTCGGCTGGGCCAACGATTCGTCCGCTCCGCCGTGCATTTCTTACGAAATGCCAACATTTCTACCCCCACCCGCGCATTGCCAATTGCGCCGGCAATGCCCAGAATGACGGCTCGTCCGGGGCTTCCAACAATCATTCGCCCCGGCTCTGCTCCCGGCCGCGCGCCGCACGCCCCCACGACGATGCAACCGAACACCCCGCCCGGCGCAATCCGCGCGATCGGCAACGACTGGTCCGTTTCCGCGATTACCGCGGGCTTTCTCGCGGTGCTGATTTCCTACGCGGGCCCGCTCGCGATCTTCTTCCAGGCCGCGCAGGCAGCCCATGCGTCGAATGCGATGGTGTCGTCGTGGGTCTGGGCGATCTCGATCGGCGCGGGCGTCTCGGGCCTGTTCGCGAGCTGGAAGCTGAAGGTGCCGGTCATCACCGCGTGGTCGGCGCCCGGCACCGCGCTGCTCGTCGGCCTGTTTCCGCAACTGACGCTCAACCAGGCCGTGGGCGCCTATATCACGGCCGCGCTGATCATCCTGCTGATCGGCGTGACCGGCTATTTCGACCGGCTCGTGCGCCACATTCCGCGCGGCATCGCGTGCGGGATGATGGCCGGCATCCTGCTGCCGTTCGGCACGCATGCATTCGCCGCCGCGTCGGAGCAGCCCGCGCTCGCGTTCGGGATGATCGCGTCCTACGTGATCTTCAAGCGGCTGTTGCCTCGCTACAGCATCGTGCTCGTGCTGCTGACGGGCGCCGCGCTCGCGACGCTGCTCGGGATGACACATCTCGGCAACGTGTCGCCGAGCATCGCGCATCCGGTCTTCATCGCGCCCGAATGGACGCTCGGTACGACGCTCAGCCTCGCATTGCCGCTCGTCGTCGTCAGCCTCACCGGCCAGTTCCTGCCGGGCATGACGATCCTGCGCGTGTCCGGCTATCACATGCCCGCGCGGCCGATCATCACGGCGACCAGCGTGATGTCGCTCGTGGTTGCGTGCTTCGGCGGGATCACGATCGTCGTCGCGGCGATCACGGCCGCGCTGTGCACCGGCAAGGACGCGCACGAGGATCCGGACCGGCGCTACATCGCCGGGCTCGCCAACGGGGCGATCTACCTGATCGGCGGGCTCTTCGCGGGCACGATCGTCACGGTGTTCTTCGCGCTGCCGAAGGCATTCGTCGCGATCCTCGCGGGGCTCGCGCTGATCGGTGCGATCGGCGCGAACGTGCACGGGATCTTCGACGACGAGAACCACCGCGAAGCATCGCTGATCACGTTCCTCGCGACCGCGTCGGGCATGACGTGGCTCGGGCTCGGCTCCGCGTTCTGGGGGATCGCGATCGGGTCGCTTTCGTATGCGGTACTGAACAAGGTGCGGCGGCGGGCGTGATCGGCAACGCGCGTCGCCACCGCAGTTACCGCGCGTGCTGGCGCACCAGTTGCGCGAGCGCATCGGTCAGCGTCGTCGTCCCGTAAAGCCGCTCCGACACGCCCTCCTCGACGTCGATCTGCCCGGCGTTGTGCACGTCGTAGAGATCGACGATCAACTGCCCATGACGTTCGCTGAGGCCCGCGCGCAGCAGCGTCGCGGCCCAGGTATCGCGCGGCAGTTCATGCGCGACGATTGCCCGGCCGGCCGCCGCGGCGAGCGTATAGGCAATCGCCGTCACGCTCACGCGCCGCGGCCCTTCGACGCTGACGATGCGCTGCCCGTTGCCGCCTTCGGGCGCATCGAGCAGCAGCCGCGCCGCGACGACGCCCACATCGGGTGCCCAGACCGTCGGGAACACCTTGCCGACCGGATGGTGAAAGCTCGGCAGCACGCCGGTGCCGAGCGCGACCGGCAGGATGCGCGTCCAGTTCTGAAGATGCTCGGCCGAACGCAGCAGCGTCACGTGCGTCGGGATCGTCTTCAGTTGCTCCTCGAAGTAATGAAACAGACGCGTGATGCCCGTATTGCCGTCGCGCTCCGCACCGTAGTCCGACAGCGCGAGCAGCACCGGCGGCGGGTTGGCGGCGAGCGCGGCCGTCGCGACGTCGATCGTCCGTGTCATCGTCGCGGCCGGATCGGGATCGGCGACGGGCACCGGGCACAGGATCTGCACCGCCTGTGCACCGTCGATTGCAGCGGCGACCGCGTTCGCGTCCATCAACTCGGCGATCACGACCTCGCAGCCAAGCTGCGCGAAACGTTCACGATGGCGTGCGTCGCGCAATACCGCGCGCACGGGATGGCCGGCGTTGCGCAAGGCCGTCACGGTCGACTGGCCGACGTTGCCGGATGCACCGAAGATCACGAACACGATTCGCTCCTGAGGGGATGAAGGTGCGGTGATTGTCGGTTTGCGCGAAGGGAACGGCGCGCACGGAGGGATGAATACAGCAGGAAAGGATGACGGATTGGCTGGCGGCTGCGGTGCGAGCCGTCCACTGCCTGGCCAGTCGCTTCGAATCGTACGGTCTGCCTCTTGCCAGGAGCGCAGGCGGCAATTGTCCAACAACCTGCCGGACAATTGCCTCGGGATCTGACGCGACGACTCATATCACGCGCGGTGCCATCGCTCCGCTACGCGTCACTCCCGCTACCCTCGCCGTCATACGCGAGCCGCAGCCCGCCCCGCGCCCCCGACCGCGCAATCTCGGTCGGCGTCGCACCCAGCACGCGATTCATCCAGTTCGCCATGTGGCTCTGGTGGGCAAACCCGGCTTCGAGCGCGATCTGGCTGATGCTGAGCCGGCCTTCGAGCAGCAGCGCCTTCGCGCGCTCGACCCGGCGCCGCACGACGTACTGGTGCACCGGCATCCCGAGCGTTTCGCGGAACAGCACCTTGAAATGCGGCACGCTGATCGACACGAGCGCCGCGAGTTCGGCGAGCGTCATGCGCCGGTCGAGGTTCGCTTCGACATAGTCGATCACGCGCGCGGCCGCCTTCGGCGCGAGCGTGCGGCGGCGTTCGCGGAACGCCGGCCGGCCGTCGACCAGCCGCGCGACGAGCGCCGTGCACAGGCTTTCCGCGTAGAGCGGATCCGACGCGTCGTCCGCTTCGAGTTCGGCGGCCATCGCCCACGCGATGTGCTGCAGGCGCGGGTCACGCACCTGCAGCCGGCGGCGAATCTGCCCCTGCGACGGCTTCAGTTCGAGCTGTTCGACGGTCCGCCGCACGAACGTGTCGCTGAGCGCGATATGGAGAATCCGGCAGTCGGCGCTGTCGGTCCACTGGCCGGGCAAGCCGGCCGGAATCACGTCGACGTCGCCATGCGCCTGGATGCGCGACACGCGCTCGCCGTCGCACACGCAATCCGCGCGAACAGGCGACCCGATATGCACGCCGATCCGGTGATGGTCGGCCGCAGGAATCCGGTAGGTGCCTGCGCGGATTTCCAGCAGCGACGCGCCGAAGCCCTGCCAGCCGAGCCCGCGGCTCGAGCGCAGGCTGGCCGGGACGCCGTTGTCCGTCGGCGCCGCGAGAATCGCATCGCTCATGGCCTTCCTCCAGTGGATCGGGATGTCGAACGCGCATTGTGACGCGTTTTCGGGCGGTCTGCCGGGCCTGCCGGCAACGCGCCCGGGTCGAGCAGAAAAAGATCATCCGTTCCTGCTCATGGCCATCCTTGCGCGTGCGCCGGCGGGCGCCGCGCCGCTTACGATGGCCCCATCCGACACCTACGGAGACCGTCATGCCCCATCAGTGCCTTGCGCAACGCGCAGCGTTCGCCGTGCGCTCGCCTTCCGCCGCCAATCGCCCTTCATCCGGCCCCCGCAACGACCGCACCGCCTTCGCCACCGTCGCCGCCTGGTGCCTGCGCATCGTCGGCTGGCACCGGCTCGAACGGCTGCTCGCATCGATCCCCGACAGCAACGACGACTTCGGGCTCGTCTGACCGGCCGGCCGACGCATCTGTCTACTTGCGCCGCCGCTCATGCGGCGCCACCGTCGCGCCGTCGATCACCGGCGCGCCCTGCTTGATCAGGAAATCGCGGAACAACCCCGTGACCTGCGAAATGCGCCGGTCGGCGAGCGTGACCACATACCATTCGCGCTCGATCGGGTTGCCGGGGAACGGCAGTTGCCCGAGCAGCCCGGTGCGCAGCTCGAGTGCACACGCGTGCAACGACAGGAACGCCACGCCGAGCCCCGCTTCGGCCATCTGCTTGATCGCCTCGTTGCTCGACAGTTCGGAGCCCACATGGAACCGGTAACCCGCGTTCTTGAACAGGCTCTCGACGGTCGAGCGCGTGCCCGCGCCGCGTTCGCGCACGAGCAGGTGCGCGGATTCGAGATCCTTCAGCGCGACGCGCTTGCGCTGCATCAGCGGATGGCCGGGCGCCGCGACGAACACCATCGGATGCTTCGCGAACTCGACCGCATGCGTGCGCAGTTCCTTCGGCGCGCTGCCCATCACCGCGAGATCGATTTCATGGGTGGCGAGCATGCGGATGATGTCGTCGCGATTGCCAACCTTGAAATAAGTCTTCACATGCGGACGCGTGGCGGTGAATTTCACGAGCAGCGGCGGAATCAGGTACTCGGCCGTCGTGATCGCGCCGATCCGCAGCGTGCCGCCGAGATCGCCCGTCAGCGCGGCCACTTCGTCACCGGCCTCGCTCCACAGATGCAGGATCTCACGCGCATAGCGCGACACGATCTCGCCGGCCGCGGTCAGCTGCACGCCGCGCCCCACCCGCTGCAGCAATGCGGCGCCCACCGCCTCCTCGAGCAGGCGCACCTGCAGCGATACGGCCGGCTGCGTCAGGTTCAGTTCCTCGGCCGCTCGCGACACGCTGCCGAGCCGCGCAATCATGTCCAGCGCCTTCAGCTGCCGGAACGTCGCGGTCTTTCCTATAAGTGAATACATATGAGTCGCTTATAAACATTAAATTGTTCGTGTAGGTTCAAAACTATATCGTCGGTTCTTGAGCAATGTCATCCGAATCGTCATTCAGCGGGAGCCCAACATGGACAACACCACGCCCAACCTTGCAACGGACCGCGCTCCGCGCCTGCCGCGCATCGTGATCGTCGGCGGCGGCGCCGGCGGCCTGCACCTCGCCACGCGTCTCGGCGATACGGTCGGACGCCGCGGGCAAGCCGAAGTCGTGCTCGTCGACCGCTATCCGACGCACTTCTGGAAGCCGCTGCTGCACGAAGCCGCCTCGGGCCATCGCGACCCGGCCTCGCACACGATCGAATACGCGGCGCAAGCGAAGCGCCACGGTTTCCGCTTCGTGCAGGGCGCGCTGCAACAGGTCGACCGCACAGCACGCACGGCAACGATCGCGGCCGTGCAGGACGCGCACGGCACGGAAATCCTGCCGCAGCGCGAGCTCGGCTACGACGATCTCGTGCTCGCCGTCGGCAGCGTGACGAACTTCTTCAATGTGCCGGGTGCGGAACGCCACGCGCTGCCGCTCGAAAACCTCGACCAGGCCGAGGATTTCCGCCGGAAGTTCCTCGCGGCCTGCACGAAGGCGAATCACCAGGCCGAACAGCAGCCCGCGCGGCGCGCAGCGCCGATCTGCATCAACGTGATCGGTGCGGGCGCGACGGGCGTCGAGCTGGCAGCGGCATTGCGGGATGCGATCCAGCAACTGACGACGTACCGCTTCAAGGCGCTGGTGTCCGCACGCGACGTGCACATCCGGTTGATCGAAGGCGGCCCGCGCATCCTGCCGGCGCTCGACGAGCGGCTGTCCGGCAAGATGCACGCGCAGCTTCGCGCGCTGAACGTCGACGTGCTGACCGATACCCGCGTGGCCGAAGTCGGCGCGGATGCCGTGACGACCTCGACCGGCGAGCGGCTCGCGAGCGACATCACGATCTGGGCGGCCGGTGTGGCCGGCCCCGCGTTCCTGCGACAGATCGGCGACATCGCGCTCAACCGCTCGAACCAGGTGATCGTGACCGATACGCTGCAGACGCCGGACGACCCGCACGTGTATGCGTTCGGCGACTGTGCCGCCTGCCCGACGGGCAGCGCGAACAGCTTCCTGCCGCCGCGTGCGCAGGTCGCTCATCAGCAGGCCGTGTACCTGGTCAACGCGTTCGCGCGGCGCATCGCCGGCAAGCCGGTGGACGGCTTCACGTTCCGCGATGCGGGCACCGTCGTGTCGCTCGGGCATGCGGGCGCCGTGTACCAGGCCGACATCAGCGTGCGTTCGCGCTCGCTGATCGTCGACGGGCTGGCCGCGATCGGACTGTACAAGTTCCTGTATCGCAAGCACCTGTTCAGCGTGGTCGGCGTGAAGCGCGCGCTGTTCCAGTCGTTGAGCCACTGGCTGCAAAGCCGCAACCAGCCGTCGATCAAGCTGCACTGATCACGTCGATTCACACGCGGCATCGGAAGACGGCATATCGGGCGTGCACCGCTCGATATGCCGTTTTTTCATATGCACATGCGCGGCGCATTCATGGCGTGCGCGAATCTGGTGCATCACATCGAAGGCCGTCGATACGATGCGATTCGCGCGGAACCGGCGGTGCGATACGCATCCCGCGCCCACATTGGCTCGCCGCCCCATTCATTAGCGAAATCGTATGGGTCGGATATAAATATTAATTGGTCGCGATTTCCGGATCGACGCTAAGGTGTGTGGCATTCCCGTCGGCGAACGGATCATCACGTTTCTGAAGAGGAATCACCGTGGTTATCGAAGCCATCGTCACCCGTCTCGACGCAGCATTCGCGCAAATCGAAGCAACACCGGATTCGCATGAATCGCGCCATCAACGCGACGCGATCATCCAGTGGCTCGACCGGGCATCGGAAGAAGGATATCGACTCGGTCTCGTCACGACGCTGCCGGCCGCACGGCTCAGCGACATGTTCGAAGGCCAGTTCGGCCGCGCGAACCTCGACCGCTTCTCGGTCGTCGTCACGGACGCCAATCAGCAGGACTCCCGATCGAACCAGCATCCGTTCGACGTCGCGCTGCAGGCACTCGGCGTGCCGCCCGAACGCGCGGTGGCCATTGCGAGCAGCGAACCGGAGCGCCGTGAAGCCGAGCATTTCGGCCTGTCGCGCTGCGTGAACATCACCGACACCGTGCGCTCGATCGCATCGGCCGGCCTGCACTGAACGCCGGCACACGGGCCGGCGGTGGCCGGCCATGCGCGACTCGGCGGCAATCCGACGATTGCCCGACCGAATCCTGACATTCTGCTGTCAAAGTCGCTTGCAACACTTCCGGGCTTGACCGATCACTCCCGGAGACGGGACGACGCGAACCTGCATCGTCCCGCCCGTTGCCCGCCACGATGACACGCCCGATCCGTACCGCCACCGCCCTCGCGATTACCTGCCTGCTGCTCGCTGCCTGCGGCGGGGACGACTCGACACCGCCCGCGGCCGCTGCCGACAACGGCGGTTCGACGCCCGCACCGCAACCGCAGCCGCAGCCCAAGCCGACACCCGCGACTTACTACCAGACGAAGACGCCGTACCGCCCGCAGCAGGACGCCGCGACGTACGAAGCGCCACCCGCCGGCTACGCGCCCGTCTATGCGGAACTCGTCGCGCGGCACGGCTCGCGTGGATTGTCGGGCTTCAAGTACGACGGCGCGATCTACGCGATGCTGGTCAAGGCCGAGGCCGACGGCGCGCTGACCGCGCTCGGTGCCCAGCTCAAGGCCGACACGTACGCGATGATGAAGGCCAACGCGCTGCTCGGGTATGGCGTCGCGGGCATCTCGACACCGGGGTACGGCAACCTCACGCAAACCGGCATCCGCGAACACCAGCAACTCGCCGCGCGGCTCGCGCAGCGGCTGCCCGCACTGTTCGCGGCCGGCAACCGGCAGGTCGTCGTCGTCAACTCGGGCCAGGACCGCGCGGTCGACAGCTCGACGTATTTCTCCGCGTCGCTCGTGGCCGCGCAGCCTGCGCTGGCCACGGCGATCACGCTGCCCGCCGCGCCGTCCGGCTATCCCGCGAACGCGCCGGTTGCGCAGCCGGCCGGCACCAACCGCTTCCTGCTGTATTTCCACTCGCTGAAGCCTGCCACCGATCTCGTGGCCGATACGGGCAATCCGTACTACGCGACCTACCAGGCGAGCCAGGCATACCAGGCCTATTCGAACGACGCGACGGTGACTGCGAAACTCAACGCGATCAAGGCTGCGCCGCAGGCGGCCGACGTCGCGCAAACGGTACTGTCCGCACTCGTTTCGCAGGCCTTCCTCGCGAAGCTCGGCACCGACGGCTACACGTTCGCGAACACGGGCACCTATGCATTCACGTCGGCGGACGGCAAGTTCACCAACACGCTGAAGGGCGACGGCAAGACGAAGATCGCGACGGGCGTCGATGCGGTGAACGTGCTGTACAACCTGCTGCAGGTCGCGCCCGCGATGACGGCGGAGACCGGCGGCGTCACGATGGAGAAATACATCGGCGCGGATCAGGCGCAGTACCTCGCGTATCTGCAGGATGCCGAGGACTACTACCAGAAGGGGCCCGGCATCCAGGAGGCGAACCCCGTCACGTACCGGATGGCGAAGGTGCTGCAGGACGATTTCTTCGGCGAAGTCGATGCGATCGCGCGCGGCGACCTGACCCGCGCCGCGAAGCTGCGCTTCACGCATGCGGAGATCGTGATTCCGTTCGCGTCTATCATGAACCTGAAGAACGTGTTCGTGCCGACGCCGCAGGCGCAGACGTACACGTACGCGAACAATCCGTGGCGCGGCGATCAGGTGTCGCCGATGGCCGCGAACGTGCAGTGGGATGTCTATCGCAATGGCTCGCGGCTCATCGTGAAGATGCTGTACAACGAGCGCGAAACGGATTTCCAGGCCGCGTGCGACGGCGCGAAGATCGCGCCGGGCAGCCACTTCTACGACTATGCGGGGTTGAAGCAGTGCTACGGGTATCAGTGAGGTGACGCGGGCAACGGGTTACGCAACCCGCTCGCCCCGCTGCCCGCCGGCCACCTCCGGCTCGACCAGCATCACCTCGATCCGCTCCTTGCCCTTCCCGGTATTCCTGCGCTTGAGCGTCAGCATGCCGACCTCGCCGGTCGACGCCGGATGCGTGCCGCCGCACGCCATCGTCGCGAAGCCGTCGACCGTCCAGAACCGGCGTTGCGCGTCGACATCGCTGAAATCGGTCACGATGCGCAGGTCGCGCTTCGACAGGGCGGCCGCTGCCGATTCGATCCCGGGCAACAGCGGCGCCACGCTCGTGTCGCTCGCGAAGTCGATGCGCGCCTTGTCCTGCCCGATATGCGCGCCGATGCGCTCGATGCCGGGCCTGAGCCGGTAGACCAGCTGCAGCACCATTTCGGCCGCGAAGTGCAGACGCATCAGCCGGTACCGCCGTGCCCAGTCGATGCGCCAGGTCACGCGATCGCCGACGCTCAGCGCATGATCATGCGGCAGCGTATAGACGATGTCGAGACCCTGCTTTTCCGCCTGGATGACCGGATAGCCGCCGAGCGACCCCGCATCGCTTTCCTGGCCGCCCGAAAACGCAAAGAAGATGGTGGCGTCCACGCGCACGCGGTCGCCATCGACGTGGCTGACGACGGTATCCAGCGTGGTCAGGCAAGGATCGTCCCAGAACACTTTCTTCGTCATTACCCGCCATGCCTTTCGCCGAGGAAAGCACGCAGGTTAGCTCGAGCGAGTACGCGTGGCTTGTACGATCTTGCGCCCTGGCGGCGACGCACCCTCGTCAGGCACGGCAAGCGACGCGGTCGGAATCGCGTCCTCACCCTTGCGCTCGACACTCCACGTATGAATCGGCCGATGCCCCGGCCGCTCCCATTCGGGCGGCATCCACAGGTGTTTCAGCCGCTGCAGGACGGGGCCGGGTGCGAATACGTCGCGCCACATGTCGACGAATTCGTGCAGGTTCAGCACCAGGAAGTTGTACGAACGAATCTGCTGCGTGATCCCGTAGTCGACCGGCTCCGTTTCCTCGACATACGTGCCGAACAGGCGATCGAAGATGATCAGCACGCCGCCGTAGTTCCTGTCGATGTAACGCGGGTTGCGACCGTGATGCGCACGATGGTTCGACGGCGTATCGAACACGTACTCGAACCAGCGCGGCAGCCGCCCGATCGCTTCGGTATGCACGAAGTACTGGTACGCGAGATCGACCGCGAGCAGGAACAGCACGACGGCTGGCGGGATGCCGAGCCACACCGGCGGCAGGTAGAACATGAACACGCCCACGAACGCATTCAGCAGCGACTGCCGCATCGCGGTCGTGAAGTTCATCACTTCGCCGCTGTGATGCGGCACGTGCGCGGCCCAGAACCAGCGCACGCGATGCGACATGCGATGAAACCAGTAGTAGCAGAACTCCACGACGACGAAGATCGGCACGATCGTGAAGCCGTTCACCGGCACGTCGAACACCCGGTGCCGGTAGACCCACGCGAAGATCGCTCCCGTGAAGAGGAGCCCCATCACGGTCTCGGCCATCTGATAGCCGGCGCCGAGCGACAGGTTCGCGACGATCTCCTTCCAGCGAAACGGCTCGCGGCGGCCGCGCCCGGTCATCACCGCGTATTCGATCGCGAACGCGATCAGGAAGACCGGCGTCATGCCGATCAGCAGCACCTGCTTCCAGTCCACGTCGTTACCCAGGAACGCATGGAGCCACGTCATCAACTCGGTCGGCATGTTCGCGGCCTCGATCAAGAACTGACCGGCAGTATGGTCGCGCACGGGTCGCTCCGCGTTGACACTTGCCGACGATTACTTGACACTTTCCGCCATGCCCGCCGCCTCCCCGCTATCGACGCAGCGCGTCTACTACTCGAGCACCTACGTGCGGCTGTTGTTCGACTATCTGTCCGAGCAGGGCACGGATGCCGCGCGCGTGCTCGGCGAGGCGCGGCCACCCGAGGACGATCGCGGGCTCACGCTGTATGCGAGCGCCCACTGGCGGCGCCTGCTCGAATGCGCGATGCGCGCGCTCGACGATCCGCTGCTCGGCCTGCACGTCGGCCAGCGAATCACGCCCGCCCATCTCGGTGCGCTCGGCTACGCGTTGCATGCGTGCCGCGATGCCGGCGCCGCACTCGCACGCTGGCAGCAGTACGAACACCTGATCGCGAACGTCGCGCGCATGGAAGTGCGGGTCGAGGCGACGTCGGTCGCGATCGAATGGCACGACGCGCCCGAGCCGCTCGGCCCGCTCGTCGACGAAGTCGCGCTGACGGCCATCGTCCAGTTCGCGCGCAACATCACCGGTACGCATCACGGGCCCGACGAGGTCTGCTTCGTGCATCCGTCGCCCGGCGACGAGCAACCGTACATCGACTATTTCGGCTGCCCGGTGCGATTCGGCCAGCCGGTGAACCGCCTCGCGTTTCCACTGCACCTGCTCATGCAGCCGCTGCGCCAGCCGGATGACGCGCTGCTGCAGATGATGGAACGCCAGGCGAGCGCGCTGCTTGCCGAGCTGCGGCAGACGGACGATCTCGAACAGTCGGTGCGCGAAGCCGTCGCGCGCCTGCTGACGCAAGGCGAAGCGAGCCTCGAACAGATCGCCGCCGACCTGCATGTGTCGTCGCGCACGCTGCATCGGCGCCTCGCCGAACTCGGGCTCAACTTCCGGATACTGCGCGAGGACACGCGGCGGCGGCTCGCGATCGACCACCTGAACGATCCGCGCCTGACGCTCGCGGAAGTCGCGTGGTTGCTCGGCTATTCGGAACACAGCGCCTTTACGCGCGCCTTCCGGCGCTGGACCGGCGAATCGCCGCAGCAGTGGCGCAGCCGGCAACCGGCGCGGGCCGCGAACGTCGCGCGCGGTTGAGTGCCGATGAGAGAGGCGCGCAGGCGTGTCGCCGACGAACTCGCGTCCGCCCGCGCGGTCGAACGAGCATCGCCGGAGAATCCCATGAAACGCGCTGCTGCTATCGCTGTCCTGACCCTGCTGGCCGCCTTCGGCTTGCCGGCCGCCGCCGGTGCGCCGTCCGGCAGCGCCGGGCCCGCGCCCGTTCAAGCGCAAGCAAAAAACTGCGTGCCGTCCCGCGACGCCGCGCCCGACGCCCGCTCGCCGTCGAAGGCCCCGCCGATCCGCGTATGCGTCAGCGATTCCAATACGCAACTGAACCTGCCGTGGTTCCTGACCGATGTGCTCACCGCGGTGGATACGCATCAGTCGGGCGGTGACCTGCTTCGCAAGATGCGCAACGATTTCTGAATCGCGGCCCGCGCGACGCGCCGGCCCCGCATCGTTCACGTGTCTTCCGACGCCAGCAGCACCTGGATGAACGTGCCGACCATGCCCACCCACATCGCAGCGTCGGCAATGCTGCACAGCAGCGCGAGCAATTCCTTTCGTTCACCTTTCGACAGCGGCCCATGTGCGCCGCTGATGGTGTCGTAGCGCGGCGTGCCACGCGACGCGAGCGCGCGGTCGAGTGAGTAGTCGCGGGGTTGCCCGTTCACGGCAATCCGGATCCACAGCGAGCCGCCGTCGGCTGCGGCGGCACCATCGGTCACGATGACCGTGGGCACGGCATTTTCTTTCATTCCGGACCATCAGCGAGAGACGCGACCGCACCGCGCAGCAACCGCGCGAACGCCGCCGGCAAGTCGACAAAGACAGCATCCCGAAAGAATGTTTCATTTCGAGACACAATGACAAAACAACACCAATTTTTGAATAACAATATTTCACAATCTCTCGTCACATCTTATACTTGCCGCGCACCATCCTCGTGCCAAAGAGACGGTGTTTTTTCGTCCCGGCCGCAAGACCATGCGGCCGGGGTTTTTTCGGGGGCTACGTCTATATACATGCGCCATATGCACATGTTCACAGAGGCAAGTCCCGGATTGATTGGCCGATTGCGACGGGTAGCATCGATCGCATTGTGATACCGGCACGCACGGCGCATGACCCGAACCCGGCATGACGCATGCGCGCCGTGGGTGTATCGACCGGTTCGACTCGCCTCTCCATACACACGACACCAAAGGCGACCGCGGGAATGTCAGCGTTCACGCCAGGTTCGAAGGCCGTTTTCCAGCGCAGCGGCGCATGGCCGCGGGTCGCCTTTTTCGCCGCCGTAATCGTTTGCGTGCTCGTGCCGGCATTCGCGATCGCGCTTGCCGACCGCTATGCGCGCGATACCGTCACCGAGCATGAACGCATCATCGCAAACGACATCGTGGCCTCGGTGGACCGCATCCTGGACGGTGCGCGCCTGCGGCATGTGGACGAACTGACCGCGCTCGTCGGGCGACCGTGCCCGGCGGTATTCCGTACGCTCGCCGAGATCGGCACGCGCCTGCGCTATCTGCGCGCCGTCGCGCTGGTACACGAGGGCCGTGTCATGTGCTCGTCGGCGCTGGGAGCGATCGACCTGCCGCTCGGCGCGTATACCCATGAGCCGGAACCGGGCTCGACGCTCGTCACGCTGCTGCGCCAGACGCCGTTCCAGCAAGGCATCCCGGTGCTGCCCGTGTTTTACGCGACCGCACCCGGTGCGGGTGTGCTCTACCTGATCGAAGGCGACTACGTGGCCGACGCGCTCGCGCACGGCGCCCGCTACGGGACGGAAACCGCGACGCTGTCGATCGCCGGTTCGGGCCATCTCGATCAACACGGGAAGTTCACGCCGGAGTCGGCCACGGAACCCGCGGGCGGGAGCACGATCGTGTCGCCCCGCTGGCCGTTCACGGTACAGGTTGCCGCATCCGCGCAGTATGCGTCGCAGGTCCGGCAGCACTATCGGATGATCGGCATCACGATCGTGCTGCTGGCTGACGGCCTCGTGATGGCGGCCTACCTGCTCGCGATGGCGCCGCGCCGGCTGTTGCTGAAGGCGGTGCGCAATGCACTCAGGCGCGACGAACTCCATGTCGTGTACCAGCCGATCGTCGATGTCGAAACGCGCAGGACCGTCGGCGTCGAGGCGCTGCTGCGCTGGCAGCATCCCAAGTGGGGGGCCATCAGCCCGGCCGTATTCATCCCGCAGGTCGAGTCGAGCGCGGTGCTGCCGAAAGTGACCGAATTCGTGCTGCGGACAGCCGTGTCGGAACTGTCCGCGCTGACGCCATGCGTGCCGCTGCGCATCGCAATCAACATCGCGCCGAAGGATCTCGAGCGTACGCGATTCGTATCCGTCGTCGACGAGGCGATCCGCGCGCTGCCACCCGGCTTTACGCTGGTGCTCGAAGTGACCGAGCGCATCCTGCTCGAGAAGAATGCGCGGACCACCGCGATGTTCCATGCACTGCGAGCGAAAGGCGCAAAGTTCGCGATCGACGATTTCGGCACGCATCACAGCAATCTCGACATGCTGTCGCGCTTTCCGTTCGACTACGTGAAGATCGATCGCCAGTTCGTCTCGCAACTGAACGGCGGGAGTGCCGGGTTGATCGAGGGGATCGCGTCCGTTGCGCACCACTACGACCTGAAGATCATCGCGGAAGGTGTGGAGACCGAAGTACAGCATCGCGCGCTGCATGCGGTCGGGATTCAGTATGCGCAGGGCTATCTGTATCAGCGGCCGCAGCGGGTGGAGCATTTGAAGCAGGATCGTGCGTGGGTGTCGGTGTAGCGGCGTTGCCGCCGCCCCCTGCATGCCGACGATTACTGCGCGCCGTATTGACCGTCCAGGCGCACGCGGCCCTGCTCGACCCAGCCTTCGAAGTCTTCGCCGGTCTTGCCGTTGATGTACATGATGTTGTACCAGCGCCCGTGAGACTTGTAGACGGTCACCGAATCGCCGGGAATGATGAAGGTCCGCTTCGTCATGCATTGCGCATCGGGCGCCGAGTAGAAGTACGCGCGCCCCGCGCCGATGACCGTGCCCGAAGCCGGCGGCCGGAAGTTGTCCTCCGGGCCGCTCGTTGCGGTGTTGAGCTTCGTGCAGTCCACCGCGTTTTTTGCGTACGCACCGTTCGTGCCCACGCACGCGCCGATCGCAAGCATCGCGATCGCGATGCGCTTCGTCATTTTCATCTGCATGATCCGTTATTGAGGTCGTATTGTCGTGTCGTTTTGCCGGCTCTCTACCGGCACGTGTTCAATTCTGTGCCGCCGTCGCCTGCTCGACGCCAGCCGCCTCCTGGCGATGGCCAAGCCGCCCGGAAATCGCCTGCCCTGCCTCCTTCAACAGCGCGACGTAATGCGCCTTCGTATCCGCACCGCATCGTCGGGAACGACAGCGACAATCCCGCGATCACGCGATCGAAACGGTCGAACACGGGCACCGCGAGACACAGCAGGCCATCTTCCTGCTCCTCGTTGTCCTCGCCATAGCCCTGCTGCCGCACGTGCGGCAGGATGCTCGTCACTGCTTCCGCCGACGCGAGCGTCTTCGCGGTCGACTTCCGGAACTTGACGCCGGCCAGCACTGTGCGCGCTTCGCCGGGCATCATCCACGCGAGCAGCACCTTGCCGATCGCCGTACTGTACAGCGGATTGCGCCGGCCAATACGCAACTGCATGCGCAGCCCGTAATCGGGACGGGCGATCGAGCGTGAGGGGCATGTTTGAGTGGTGCCGGTTCGAGTCCGGTCCCCGGCCCCCGCCTCCAGTCACTCAATGTTCGACGACGTAAAAGCCCCCGGAAAATCGACGCGTTCCCTGGGGTTTTGGTCGCCGGTGCTTTCGTGCACTTCGTGGCACGCTCGCGAATCCGGACGTTGGCGTGCATCCGCCGCGTGGCGCTTCAGTCGAACGTATGCACTACGGCGGACGCCTTGGTCGCGATCAGCCAGTTGCCCTCTACCTTATGCATGACGAAGTGATCGTTGAATAGCTTGTTGCCGATTCGCACCCGCACGGTAGCTGTTGAAAGGTTGTCCGATATATTCTCCGTCGACAGGATCGCTTCGTCTCTCGGCGCGCCGGTCGATCGAGGACTCTGCCTCCCGTGGATGAGTGCCGCATACTCCTGCGACGACAGCGTGCGCAACCGACCTTCATCCATCCACTGAATCATGCAGCTCGGGTGAAAGACCGTGTCGAAATCACGGCTCTTCGGCTCATAAGCCAAATTGAAATAATCGTCGATCAAAGCAACGACGGCTTGGGTCTGGGTCATGGCTGGCTTCCCTCGGTAGTGAACGGCTCGTATAGTGAGCGATCGCCCCGCCCTCGGCTACGGCGCCCCGGTTATCGCTGCCATTACAGGAACACATGGATCATGGAAGACCTCGATGGAGGGCTCGTCAGCGGCTTGCTGGTTCTCGCAGCCATCGCCGAATCCGGGAGCTTCGGCCGTGCCGCATCCCGTCTGGGCAAGACTCAGCCGGCGGTCAGTCGTGCGATCCAGCGACTGGAAGACCGCCTGCGCGCGAAGCTCGTGCATCGCACCAGCCGGCACGTCGAAGTGACGGACGCCGGCCATGAGCTGCTGTCAAAGGTGCTGCCGTTGCTCCAGGGGATTGAAAAGGCAACCGCCGGCGCCTCTCACCAGACCGCGACCGTCAACGGAACGCTTCGTGTGGCGTGCGATGCCGCATTCGCCCGCCTGGTGCTGGCGCCGGAACTCGCCCAGTTCATGAAGGATCACCCTGCGCTTCATGTGAAGCTTGAGACCCGGAACGACCTCCCGGACCTGATCAGCGACGGATTCGATCTCGCCATCCGGTTCGGACCGCCAACCGTTTCGACTTTGGTCTGTCGCAGGCTGTACAGTCCGCGGGTGCTGACCGTGGCCGCGCCGTCGTACCTGGAGCAACGCGGTCGGCCGAGGTCGCCGCAGGATCTGGTCGACGATGGCCACGAATGCATCCTGGCCATCGATCCGGCGACCGGCAGGCCCTTCGATTGGGAGTTCTGGCGTGGAAGCGAGAAAGTGAAGGTGACCGTCAGCGGGAAGCTGATGGTCACGGATGCGGGAACCAAAATCGGCGCCTGCCTTGCAGGCTACGGGATCGCTCAGGTGATCGACCTCGGAATCGACAACCACCTGCAGGTTGGCACGCTGGAGCCGGTGCTGACGGACTGGTGCGACGAGACGTTCCCGCTTTACGTCTACTATCCCAGCCGGAATCACGTGCCGGCCAAGGTACGGGCGTTCATCGACTTCGTTGTCGGGATGATGCCGGGGCTGCGGTCGAAAGGTGATGATGGTGGCGCTTGCCAGCGGCCGTCAGCGGCGGTGCTCGAAGCGCTGCGTCGCGAGTAGCCTGCTGCTTTTCCGTCGCGCGCTTGCGCCCGCCTGAAGCCGTTCCCGTCGTGCGGCCTCGAATACGTGTCGCAAGCACTGTTGCTACGGCGACGGCATGCCCTGCGGGGTTTTAACCGTGTCGCGGCTCACGGACGCGTAGAACACGCGGAACCACACCCAACAAGCCACAAAGACACAGCCAAGAACAACGATCGCCATCATTCCGGACAACACGCCCGTCCCCAGCATGCCGCCAAGCAACTGCACCGCCAGATAGAACACCACCGAGGTGGATGCCATCGCCGCGAGCGACGCGCCCAGCAGACGCCAGCCGTGCAGCCGCACGAGATCACGAGGCAGGCCGAGTCGCGCTCCCGCAAAGACCAATGCCGCGGGAATGGCAACCGCACCAACGTAGCCGAACATCATGCGCGTGAGGTCGTCGTCGAAATAGTCGAGCAACATCGGCACCGTCGTCGTCATCAAGAGCAGACATACGCTGGCGAACAGCCACGCCGCGAGGCCGGCAATGGACCGCGCTGCGCGACCTCGCGGCGCCTCGGGTAACACATCGTTGCGAAACACTCGCGTGACGAGCCGCCACGCAAACCAGGCTACGAGCGCATAAAGGGCGGCGCTCGCCGGCGCGATGAGGTTCACGATGACCGTCAGACGGGTGCCATTTCTGGCCAGACTCAGCAGCAGCACCTGGATGATGAATATCTGTGCGATCTGCCAGACCAGCAGGCATGACGCATAGCTCGCGAGCAGCCTCGCGGGGCGACGGAACGCAAGCTGATCGCGATGCTCCCCGTGCCATCGCACAATCAGATAAACCAGGCCCGTTCGAAACACCAGGTTCTGGATGAAACTGGCCAGTTGCAACGCCAGCATCTGCGTGTCTAACGAGAACCTCGTCAACTGCACGTAGAGGCTGGGCAGAAACAGCACCGTGATGATGAGCGCTGCGATGAGTGCGGCGGCGCCGGGTAATGAGATAGGCCGGGTTGTCGAGTTCATGTGGATTCCGGGGTCGATGAAGTGATCAGCCGTGCGGCGCCGTGCTTCCGGGAAGCAGTAGTCCCGTCGCGGGGTCGAGATGCCTAGCCCTCGCCATCTCGTTGACGTCGTCTTGATCGTTTTGCCACTGGAATGTGGCGTCCCACGCCAGGAGCTTTGCAGGCGGCAACGGAACGATCTTGTCGAGGTCGGGTACCTTCGGGTTGCGGCCGTCATTGGCTCGAAGAAATTTTCCAATGACGTTGTATCCGTGAACACGTTCACGATCTGCGTGAACCTCAAGATTGCTTACCGGGTCGTTCCCACCGTTTGCATCAAACGCGCTCCCAAGTAAAAGCGCCGATCGACTGCTTCCTGCCGCGACGCTCATTTGAAATCCTTCGGCAGCATCACCGAATTTCTGCAGGCGAAGGCCAGATTCAGACGTACCGCGCTCACATCAGGTAACGGACTCGCGGTATTTTCGCTCTTCGAGCAAGCTTCCAGCAGACAAGAAATCAGGAGGACGATACGCGTTCTACGCATGATTGATCGAGCCTGTTTCGCGTGGCTGCAATCGTTCGACGTCGACACGCAGCCGATCATGAACAGGTAATCTCGACCGATACGGGACCGTCCATATGCCCGATGACGGATCAGAGCATTACTGCCAAGCGGAGTATCGAGCTTGAGAAGCCGTTCCTGCCGGGCCAGCCCCGCCGTGATCGCCCCGATCATGCTGTGCGCATCCATAGCGCCTCTCTCAGAATTATGTTGTTCTTGATCGGCAATTCTACGAATGACGATTCTGTGACGTCAATCGGGTGGAATTCAAATAATTGAAAACTGTAATTACTTCTTCATCAATATGTAGACATCGAGTAATTTCGATGTTCTACCGCACTGCGCCATCCGGAGCGCCCGCCATGTCCACCGCCCTGCTGCTACGCGCAACCCGTTCACATCTGTACCCCGGCAGCATTGTGACGCTCGGCCATGACGCGCCGCGATCCGGGAAGCCGTACCCGGCCATGGTCGAGTTCGCGGATGGATCAGGCGCGACCGCGACGCTCGTCCGCATCGATGGCGACGCGCTCGAACTCGCCGTCGACGCATACGTCACGCAAAAACGGCACATGGTCGCCGCGCGACGATGGCTGCTCAAGCCGTCCAATACAACTCGCACCGAATGGCGCGTAGCGCGAAGGCTTCCGGCCGCCTGACGCCCCTTTCGCCCGGCTACCCGCACCTCGTGCTATAGCGCCATCCCGCCATCGATCGTCAGGCTCGAACCCGTCATGTATCCCGATTCCGCACTGGCGAGCCAGGACACCAGCGATGCGATCTCGTCCGCGCTGCCGGCCCGCTGCAGCGGAATCAGCGGACGGATCCGGTCGAGATGA
The DNA here is from genome assembly GCF_005502655.1 of Burkholderia sp. 4NA327C6. NCBI lineage: Bacteria > Pseudomonadati > Pseudomonadota > Betaproteobacteria > Burkholderiales > Burkholderiaceae > Burkholderia > Burkholderia sp. 4NA327C6. The sequence goes on from NZ_SCNZ01000047.1 coordinate 54,060, forward strand.
GCGGCCGTCATGTCCGTCTCGACCGGCCCCGGCTGCACGTTGTTGACCGTGATCCCGCGCGGTGCGAGGTCGACGGCGATGCCCTTGACCATCACGGCCACCGCGGCCTTCGTCATCGAATAGACGCTCGAACCCGGATGCCCGCTGCGCACCGCCGTATTGCTGCCGATCGTGACGATGCGGCCGCCGCGCGCGAGATGCGCAGCGCCGGCCTGCACGGCCAGGAATACGCCTCTTACGTTGACAGCAAGCATCCGGTCGAGATCGTCGACGCTCACGTCGGCCACCTCTCCCAGCTTCAGGATGCCCGCATTAACCACGACGACGTCGAGCCGCCCGAAACGCTCGACTGCTTGCGCGACGGCCTGCCGGATCGCATCTGCGTCCGCGCTGTCGGCACGGATGGCCAGCGCAGCTCGGCCGTGCGCCTCGATCGCGGCCGCGGTCTCCTGCGCGCGCTCCGGCGCCGAGACATAGGTGAATGCAACATCCGCGCCGTCGGCCGCAAGCCGCCGGGCAATGGCCGCGCCGATCCCGCGCGAGCCGCCGAACACGATCGCGACCTTGCGCGCGCCGCCGGAAATGCCTGTCATGATTCGCTCCTTTATGGACTAATCAGTCAATAACACATCAAAAAAACGCCGGCTGTCGCGCCGGCGCGTCGTCCTGCCTGTATCGATTTCAGTGTGCCCTGAGCCGGTCGGCCGCAAATCCGGCCGTGGCGCGCAACGCTTGCGGCTTCGCGCCGGCGCGCGCACCCAGCTGGATCCCCTGCATCGTCGTCAGGACGAAGCTCGCGGCCTCGCGCGCATCGAGCGTACGGTCGATCTCGCCCGCACCCTGCCCTTCACGGATGCGGGCGGCGACCTGCCGGTGCAGCATCGCACCGGCCCTCTCACGCAGGCCGGCCAGTTCGGGATCGGCCGCGCCGAATTCGCAGATCGCATTGACCCCCATGCAACCGAGCACGCGCTCGGCCGCATTGGGCGCAATCACGCCGAGCAGCAGCGCCGCGACGCCCTCGAGCGCGGACGCTGGCGCCATCAGGCGCGTGACGTGGCCCGACACGCTCTCCGACTGATAGCGTTCGAGCGCTTCGACGTACAGCTTGCGCTTGTCGCCGAACGCGTTGTAGAGGCTCTGCCTGCCGATTTGCATCGCGCTCAGCAGGTCGTCAGTGGACGTCGCGGCATAGCCCTTCTCCCAGAACACGCGCAGCGCGCGCTCCAGTGCGTCGTCCCGATCGAATTCACGTGGTCTCACCATTGCGGCAGAATAGGTGTTCTGGACAGATCAGTCAATAATTCGGCACCGCTCTGCCCCTTTTTCATCTGCCGTTGCGCCGGCACAGCTTCCGCCCAAGCGCTAAAATCCGCCGCCTGGGCATCCACGACGAGCAAGCGTTTTGACGGCGTTCGAGCAGGGTTTCATCCTTACCCGCCACTGGCGGGACACCGCATCCGGCATCGAGATCGAGTTCTGGCTGGCAACCGAACACGGTCCGCGCCGCGTGCGGTTGCGCCCGCAGGAAGCCGTCGCGTTCATCCCGGCCGAGCAGCAGGCGCTTGCCGAACGCGCGCTGGCCGGCGAGCGCGAAGCCGAGTTGCGCCCGCTCGCGCTACGCGACTTCCGGCAGCGCCCGGTCGTCGGCCTCTATTGCAAGCGCTATCGCCATCTGTCCGGGCTGCAGAAGCGCCTGGCGGCCGCCGGCGTCGACGTCTATGAAGCCGACGTGCAGCCTCCCGACCGCTACGCGATGGAGCGCTTCATCACGGCCTGCGTGCAGTTTCGCGGGCAGCCCGATCGCGACGGCACGCTGACCGGCGCCGAGCTGAAAACCGCGACCGGCTATCGCCCGGCGCTGCGCTGCGTGTCGCTCGACATCGAAACGAGCGTGCACGGCGAGCTGTATTCGATCGCGCTCGAAGGCTGCGGGCAACGGCAGGTCTACATGCTCGGTCCGCCGAACGGAGCAGACAGCGACGAAGCAAATGCCATCGACTTCCGCCTCGACTACTGCGACAGCCGGCCCGCGATGCTCGCGCGGCTCAACGCATGGTTCGACGAACACGATCCCGATGCGGTGATCGGCTGGAACCTCGTGCAGTTCGACCTGCGCATCCTGCATGCGCATTCGGAGCAATACGGGATCCCGCTGAAGCTCGGGCGCGGCGGCAGCGTGCTCGACTGGCGCGCGCACGGCCAGCAGCCCGATCATTTCTTCGCGGGTGCGGCCGGCCGGCTGATCCTCGACGGCATCGACATGCTGAAATCCGCGACGTGGACCTTCCCGTCGTTCAGCCTCGAATACGTGTCGCAGGCGCTGCTCGGCGAAGGCAAGTCGATCGACAACCCGTACCAGCGGATGGACGAGATCCAGCGCCGCTTCGATCACGACAAGCCCGCACTCGCACGCTACAACCTGAAGGACTGCGAGCTGGTCACGCGCATCTTCGACAAGGCCGACCTGCTGTCCTTCGCGCTCGAACGCGCGAGCGTGACGGGCCTCGCGGCCGATCGCACCGGCGGATCGGTCGCGGCCTTCACACACCTCTACCTGCCGCGCATGCACCGGCTCGGCTATGTCGCGCCGAATCTCGGCGACGTGACGGGGCAGAACAGCCCCGGCGGCTTCGTGATGGATTCGCGCCCCGGGCTCTACGACTCCGTGCTCGTGTTCGACTACAAGAGCCTCTATCCGTCGATCATCCGCACGTTCCTGATCGATCCGGTCGGGCTGATCGAAGGGCTCGCGAATCCCGGCGACGACGCATCGGTGCCCGGCTTTCTCGGCGCACGTTTCTCGCGTACCGCGCACTGCCTGCCCGATGTCGTGCGCCGCGTATGGGAAGGCCGCGACGTTGCGAAGCGGCAGCGCAATGCCCCACTGTCGCAGGCGCTGAAGATCATCATGAATTCGTTCTACGGCGTGCTCGGCTCGACGGGCTGCCGCTTCTTCGACCCGCGCCTCGCGTCGTCGATCACGATGCGCGGCCACGAGATCATGCACCGCACGCGCGAGCTGATCGAAGCGCAGGGTTACGAAGTGATCTACGGCGATACCGATTCGACGTTCGTGTGGCTCGGCCGCGCGCACGACGACGACGAAGCCGGCGCCAAGGGCCGCGCGCTCGTCGAACACGTGAACCGCTGGTGGCAAACGCACCTGCGCGAAACCTTCGGGCTCGAGAGCGCGTTGGAGCTGCAATACGAGCGGCACTACCGCCGCTTCCTGATGCCGACCGTGCGCGGCGCGGAAGAAGGCAGCAAGAAACGCTACGCGGGCCTCGCGGCAGCGGCCGACGGTGGCGAGGACCTCGTCTTCAAGGGGCTCGAAACGGTGCGCACCGACTGGACGCCGCTCGCGCAGCAGTTCCAGCGCGAGTTGTACCGGCGCGTGTTCAGCCGCGAGCCGTACCAGGATTTCATCCGCGATACCGTGCGACGCACGCTGGCCGGCGAATTCGACGACCAGCTCGTCTACCGCAAGCGCGTGCGCCGGCCGCTACGCGAATACGAACGCAACGTGCCGCCGCACGTGCGCGCGGCGCGGATCGCCGACGAGTTCAACCAGGCGCAGGGCCGGCCGCTGCAGTATCAGCGCGGCGGCTGGATCAGCTACGTGATGACGACGGCCGGCCCCGAACCGCTCGAAACCATGCGCTCGCCGATCGACTACGCGTTCTACCTGAGCCGCCAGTTGCAGCCCGTCGCGGACGCGATCCTGCCGTTCCTGCGCGACGATTTCGAGCGCGTGATCTCCGGGCAGGGGCAGTTGTTCCAGGAGTAGCCGCACCCGGTCGGGCAAGGGAGAAACGTCGGGCCGGTTAAAATACCGCGCTGCTGCGCGTCCTGCCGCAGCCGAAGGAGATTCATCATGACCGCACGTCGCGGAACAGCGGTCGCCATCGCGCCCGGCCACGAGGCAGCCAGCCTGTCGAAAGCCCAGAAAGCGTTCAATACGCTCGTCCAGCAGATCGAGAAGCGGCGCGAGCGGCTCGGCGCGTGGGAAGCCGTGATGCCGGCCTTCCAGAAGAAATTCGTCGACGAGCTGTTGCCGCTCGAACAGACGTCGACCGCGCTGCGTATCCGGTTGCTCAATCAGCTCGACGACGCGTTTCTGCAGAAAGGATTGAGCAAGGCCGAGCAGCACACCCTGTCCGGGATGATCGCCAACATGGCGGCCGACTTGCTCGACTTCAGCGACGACGCGCAATTGAAGGCCATCCACGCACGGCACAGCGCCGCCGATCACGGCAGCAACGCAGCAGCCGAGCCGAAGCCGGAACCGAAGCCGGAATCGCCGCCCGGCGTGGCAACGGAAGACGATCTCGACGCGCTGTCGCCCGAAGAACTCATGGCGCGCATGCAGGCCGAACTCGACGAACAGTTCGAGCGCGACATGGCCGAGCACGCGGCTCGCGAGGCACAGCGCGCCAAGCGCAAGAAAGCGCCCCGCCAATCGGCCGCGCTGGCGAAGCGCGAAGCCGAGCAGGCCGAAGCGAGCCGCTCGATCCGCGAGGTCTACCGGAAGCTGGCGAGCGCGTTGCACCCCGATCGCGAGACCGATCCCCAGGAGCAGGAACGCAAGACCGTGCTGATGCAGCGGGTCAACCACGCTTATGCGAACGGCAAGCTCCTGCAACTGCTGGAGTTGCAACTGGAGATCGAGCAGATCGACCGGCACGCGATCAACGGCCTCGGCGAAGACCGGCTCGCGCGCTACAACGGCATCCTGGAAGATCAGCTTCGCGAGCTGGATCAGGAGATCCAGGACGTCGAGACCGGTTTCCGGCGGACTTACGGGATCGCGCCGTCGGTCAAGGTCGCCCCCGATACCGTCATGCGCATGCTCACGCGCGACATCGCGGGCACGCAGCGCAGCATCCACGACCTGAACCTGACGCTGCGCGAGTTCGACGATCCGGCGAACGTCAGGGAATGGCTGAAGGACATGAAGCGCCAGCGCGCATTCCCGCGTTTCGACGACTAGCGTTGTCGGGCGGGCCTGCGTCTGCCCGCCGGACATCGCGTGCATCGCCGCCCGGATGGAACGGCTGCACGCGCCTCATCCATCAGCATTCCATGCGACAAACACAAGTGAAAACCGGCCCCTCGAGCGCCGCACTTCTCCCACCGTCACGGATTCAGGAACACACTTGGACGGGAATCGGCATTTATCCGGCCGATCCGGGTTCCTAAACTTGTCTCGTTGGTTCAGCCAGCTGCCATCGCGCCGAACCGCAACGAAACTGTCTGAGGAAACCGTGAAATCCATCATCGTCACCATCGCCACCGTCGCCGCTACCGCCACCGCCCTCCTCGCCGCACCGGCCGTGTCGTACGCGCAGTCGTCGCATTCGACGCTCACGCGTGCGCAGGTACGCCAGGAATTGTTCGACCTCGAATCGGTCGGCTACGAGCCGATCGCCGGTGATGGCGACAACTATCCGGGCGACATCGTCGCCGCGCAGGAGCGCCTGGCCGCCAAGCGGCTGGCCGAGCACAAGAGCGCCGAAGCAGCCTTCGGGTCGAACGGTGCGGCCGGCACGGAGTCGGGCGCGCCCGCGGTTGCGGTGGTGAAGCCGTAACGCCGTAACGCCCTAGGGCACCGCCACGCATCGACGCAGGCGAGCGGCCGCGACATCCGGCCGCTGCACTGCGCCGCGGCCGCCCGCTCGGGCGAACCGCCGCTTCACTTCACGCCCGGTGCCCCGAGATCGGCCCCGCTTCGCCGGTCAGGTTGAAGATGCTGTCGATCCACGCCAGAAACGTCGAGAACGTGAAATCCGACCACTGCTGCGTGCGGAACGCCTTCATCACCGGCGTATCGGCCGGGTCCTGCTGGTTCAGCAAGTCTTCGACGAAGGTGCCGATATCCGCGTCGATGCCGTTCTCGTGGATCCCCGACCCGGTGAAGCTGACCGCCGTCACCTGGTGGTTGTCGATGAAGTCGTTGCGCGCCCACGGCATGAAGTAGCCGAAGTTCGGCAGCGGGTTCAGCGTCTGCTTCAGCCCGTCCAGCTCCTGGTCGAACATCGCGAGCGACAGCGTATCCTTCGTCGCGTCGTCGGGCGCCGCGATCACGGCCGGCACGAACGCGCGATAGTGATACGCGGCGATGATCTTGTCGCGCTGGTAGCTCGAGAAGCCGAAGCGGTCGTGCGGGAATGTCGCCGACAGCGCCGCATACGCGCTCCCCATGTTGCCCGGATCGAAATGGCTGGTCAGCCGGCTGTTCACGGTGATCATCCCGTCGGGGCCCGTCATCCCCCACTCGGTGCGCACGCGGTCGTACAGGCCGACCGACGGATGCGTGGCCGCGTCCGCATCGAACGGCGTGTTGAAGACCGTGCCGGCGTCGTCGAGCAGCGAACTATGCGCCTGCGGCTGCAGCGTATTGCGCAGCGTCGCGTAATTCGCGAGCGTGCCGTAGCCGCCCGCGCTCATCCCGTACACGAGCAGCCGGTTCGGCTTGCCGAAGCCGTGCGACGTCAGCCACTGCGCGACGGCCTGGATGTTCTTCAGCCCGCTGTAGTGCTGCAATCGCCAGTCGCCGCTCGGCGACGTGTAGTTGCGCACCGCGCTGCCCATGTGGATATCTCCGGTGCAATAGGGCACGAAAACCTGTGTCCACTGCTGAGTCTCGACCTTCGGTTCGCCGACGAGAATATGCGCGAGATCCATCCGCGTGAGCAGCGGCGACAGGAACGACGACAACAGGCTCTGGTTCGCGGTGCCGTTCATGTAGTTGCGCGGAATGCCGTCCGGGTTGAAGCCGCCGAGGCCGGCCTCGGCGCCAGTCGACGTCTGCGTGCAGGTGCCGTAATCCCAGCACGCGCCGCCCGGCTCCATCATGTACAGCAGGTTGTCCGACTGCGCGCGATTGATGTAGAAGCGCATCGGCGTGCCGTTGCCGCACGATGCACCGGTGCTTTCCGGCAACGTCACTTCGTACCACGAATAATAAGGAATCGACGGATCCGGCATCGTCGTATCGGCTGCGTGGCCGTTCAGTGCCGCGCAACCGAGCAGCGTGGCAACGGCCGCGCGCAGCAGGCTTCGTGCTGTGGACATCTCCCCTCCTTGTCGATGGACATGACGCGGCCGCCGGGCTCGATCCCGGCGTCGCGAATTCGGCGCTCAATGCGCGCCGGACGATGACGCGCCGTCGAACAGCTGGGTGCGCAACGCCTGCAGGCGCTGCGCGATGACGGCTTGTTGCTGGTCGGGATCGGGAATGCTCGCCTGCACCTGCCGGACGACGTCGCGGCTCTGCTGTTCGTACGCGAGATAGCGCGGATCCTGCGCGGGCGACGGGCCGACCGTCTGCTGCGCATAGGCGTCCCATTGCGCACGCATCGACCGGATCGCCGCGCCGCGCGTCGCGGGGTCGGCTTCGGTATCGGTCAGCAGCGCCGCGCTGAGCGCTTCAGCCTGCACCGGCACGATCTCGTTGCGCGCGACATGGTCGGGGAGTTCGTCGAGAATCCGGCGCGCGAGTGCGGCGCGCTCGGCTTGCGGCATGCTGTTGCGGCGATCCCCATACGCGGCGACCTCGTCGCGAAAGCGCGCGAACGCGACGATGCGCTTCACTTCGGCATCCGCATCGGGGCGCGGCGCGAGGCTGCGGCGCAGCGCGTCGACGTCGAGCCGCCGCTCCTCGGGGCCGGGCATCGCGGCACCGGTGCCGAACGTATCGGCCGCGCCTGGCTGCGCGCTCGTCGTCGTGGCCGTGGTGTCGGACGACGCGGCTTGCGCCGGTGTCGCCGCTTCATATCGCCAGACTGCAACGACGGTCACGCCAATCGCCGCGATCGCGCCCGTGCGCCGCCAGAGTGCCCTGTTGTTCTTCACGTCGCCTCCTCGTCACGTCATGCCGTTCTTCGCCGGTGCATCCGCGAGTAGGTTCTAGGTCGAATCCGGCATCCAGTCAAAAGCGGCGCTAGAACGCACGCACTAGACCTGCTCGCGGGGGCCACGTCCCGCAAGACGTTTGAAACGCATTTCGTGATCGTTCGGCCAGGCGCGCCATGTCGCGCACCACGCCCGTCCGGCGGCGGTTCGCGCCAACACTCGCCATGTGCGCCGCGACATCAAGCAAGCAGCGATCCAGCCGCGCGGCGCACGACGGTCACGCAATCGCGTGGCCGATACGGATGGCCGGATAAGACCCGTCGAACGACCCGCTGAGCGCTTGGTCGTCATTTTGGCCGGCCCTATGCTGGTTTCCGACACGCGCCGAACGGTCGGCGCGCCCCCTACCCAGCCGAGCCCGTTCCATGAGCCGTGCAGACCTTCCGCATCGCGCACCCGCCGCCGTCCACGACTATCCGACCTATCGCGACGCGCTCGCGGGCCGCCGGCTACCTGCCGCCTTCGTCGACCTCGACTGCCTCGACGCGAACCTTGCCGACCTGAAGCGCCGCGCACGCGGCCTGCCGATCCGGCTCGCGACGAAGTCGGTGCGCTCGCGCGAACTGATCGGCGCGGTGCTGGCCGCCGGCCCCTTCATGCAGGGGCTGCTGTGCTACGCGGCAGCGGAAGCCGCATGGCTCGCGGACGGCGGGTTCGACGACGTCGTCGTCGCGTATCCGACCGTCGAGCCCGACGACCTGCGCGCGGTGGCCGCCCAGCTCAGGCGCGGCCGCTCGATCACGCTGATGGTCGACGACGCGGCGCAGGTCGACGCAATCGACCGCGTCGCACACGCGGAGTGCGTGACGATCCCGCTCGCGATCGATCTCGACATGTCGTCCGCGTATCCGGGCCTGTACTTCGGCATGTACCGCTCGCCGGTGCGCGACGTGGCCGGCGCACTCGCGCTCGCGAACCGCATCGGCGAGCGGCAGCACGTGCGGCTCGACGGGTTGATGGGCTACGAAGGGCAGATCGCCGGCGTGGCTGATACCGAGCCCGGCAACGGCGCGCGCAACGCGCTGGTGCGTCACCTGAAGCGCCGCTCGGCGCGCGAGATCAACGCGCGCCGAGCGGCGGCCGTGCGGGCGCTCGCGGCGGCGGGCCACACGTTGCGCTTCGTGAACGGCGGCGGCACCGGCAGTATTGAAAGCACGCTCGGCGACGCGTCGGTCACCGAGCTTGCGGCCGGCTCCGGCCTCTACGCACCCGCGCTGTTCGACCACTACGCGGCGTTTCATGCGCAGCCGGCCGCCGGTTTCGCGCTGCCGGTCGTGCGGATTCCGCAGCCGGGCATCGTGACCTGCTCGGGCGGCGGCTATATCGCATCGGGCCCGGCCGGCAAGAGCCGCCTGCCGCGGCCGTGGCTGCCGGCCGGCTGCACGCTGATCGACAACGAAGGCGCGGGCGAAGTGCAGACGCCCGTGCGTGTGCCGCGCGGCGTCGCACCGGCGATCGGCGATCCGATCCTGTTCCGCCACGCAAAGGCCGGCGAGCTGTGCGAACGCTTCAACTCGCTGCTGCTGATCCGCGGCGGCCGCGTGGTCGGCGAGGCGCCCACCTACCGCGGCGAAGGCAAGAGCTTTTTCTAGCGGGCCGCGCGGCCCGTCGCTCAAACCGATCAACCTGTTCAATCCATTCAAACGACAACCACGGAGACAATGCCATGTGGCGCAACTGGTCGGGATATGTCTGCAGTCCTGATGCAACCGTGTCGACGCCTGCGTCGCCCGCCGGCCTCGCGGCAGTGCTGCGCGACGCGGCCGCCGCCGGCGCCACCGTGCGTGCGGCCGGGGCCGGCCATTCGTTCTCGCCGCTCGTGCAGACCGACGACGTGATCCTGTCGCTCGACGCGATGCAGGGCGTGATCGACGTCGACCGCGACCGGCGTGTCGCGCGCGTGCATGCCGGCACGCGGCTGTGGGCGCTGGGCCCGGCGCTCGCCGCGCACGGATTCGCGATGGAGAACCTCGGTGACATCAACGTGCAGTCGATCGCCGGCGCGACCAGCACCGGCACGCACGGCACCGGCATCACGCTCGGCAATCTGTCGACGCAGATCGACAGCCTGACCTTCATGTGCGCGGACGGCAGCGAGATCCGCGCGAGCGCCGACGCGCATCCCGACCTGTTCGCAGGCGGCCGGATCGGGCTCGGCGCGCTCGGCGTGCTGACCGAGATCGGCCTGCGCCTCGTGCCCGCGTTCAAGCTGCGCCTCGAGCGCGGCGGCATGCGGCTCGACGACTGCCTCGCGCAGGCGGACGCGCTGATCGCGAAGCACCGCTCGTTCGAGTTCTACTGGTTCCCGCATACGGACACCGTGCTGACCAAGGCCTGGAACATGACCGACGAGCCGGCCGACTCGGTGCACTGGGCGAGCCGCGCGTCCGAGTCGTTCCTCGAGAACACGGTGTTCGGCGCGCTGTGCGGGCTCGGCCGGCGCGTGCCGTCGCTGTGCCCGGCGCTGAGCCGGTTGTGCGCATCGACGGTGTCGGCCGGCCGGCACGTGGATGCGAGCTACGCGATGCTGTCGACGGTGCGCCGCGTGCGCTTCAACGAAATGGAATGGTCGGTGCCCGCCGAGCGCGGCGCCGACGCACTGCGCGAGATCCGCGCGTTCATCGCGCGCCGCAGCTTCCCGCTGATGTTCCCGATCGAATACCGCTGGGTGCGCGGCGACGACATCTGGCTGAGCCCCGACTACGGGCGCGACAGCGTGCGCATCTCGGTGCACCAGTATCGCGGGATGCCGTTCGACGCGTACTTCTCGGGCGTGCAGGCGATCTGCCGCAATCACGGCGGGCGGCCGCACTGGGGCAAAGTGCATGCGATGAAGGCCGCCGAGCTGGCGGCGTGCTATCCGCACTGGGACGATTTCCTCGCGCTGCGCGAACGGATGGACCCGCACGGCCGCTTCCTCACGCCGTACCTGCGCACGCTGTTCGGCCTGCCGCAACATGCAGGCGCAAGCGTAGCCTCACCCGCCCGCGCCACGCCGGCTCGCCGAGGGACACACCCGATGCACGAAGCGGCGGGCGTCGTACACGATCAGCCGCGATCCAACCAGGAGGCTTCATGAGCACCGCCACCCTGCATGTCGCCGCGCAGTCGCGCCCCGATCCGTCGACCGGCGCCGTCGTCCGCCTTGCGCTCGCGTTCGCGGCGGCCACCAACGGCCTGATCCTGTCGCCGTTCCTCGTCGCGGCCGTGATGACGCGCTTCCGGCTCGACGAAGGCACCGCGACCGCGCTCGTCAGCGCCGAGATCCTCGGCATCGCGATCAGTTGCGCGCTGCTGTCGCACCGGATCGCGCGCGCCGCCGGGCCGTTCACGCTGGCCGGCCTCGTCGGCACGATCGCCGGGCAGGCGCTCAGCGCGGCCGCGCCCGGGATCGTGTCCGCGGCGCTCGCGCGCGGGATGACGGGGCTGTTCGAAGGGATGCTGTTCGTCGTCGTCGCGTCCGGCGTGTCGCAGCGCGCGTCGACCGACCGCCTGTGGGGGCAGATCAACCTGCTCGCGGGCATCATCAACGGCGGCATCCTCGTGCTGATCTCCGCGCTGCCGGCCGGCTGGCTCGGGCACTGGGTGTTCGCGCTGCTGGCGGCCGTCGTCGCCGCGCTGGCGCCGGCGATCCGCGGTATCGACGCGTTCGCGAGCGCACCCGCGCTAACCCACGTGCGCGCCGGCACGCTGCCGTGGCGGCCGGTGATCGCGATCTGGGTCGTGACGGCGCTCGTCTACGGCGTGCAGGCATCGCAATGGGCGATCGCCGGCTTCGTCGGCGAGCGTGCCGGGCTGTCGCCGACGACGATCGGCGTGCTGCTGTCGGTGTCGTCGCTGCTCGGCTTCGTCGGCGCGGCGATTCCGTCGCATCCGGCCAGCCACAAGCACCGCCTCGCGCTGATCTGGGCCGCACAGCTCGCGATGATCGCGTCGATCGAATGGTTCTTCAGCGCGCGCGGCGGCAGCGCGTACTTCCTGAGCCAGTTCGTGCTGAACAGCGCGTTCTTCGTGATCGTGCCGTTCCTCACCGGGATGTTGTCCGACGTCGACCCGGACGGCTCGCTGGTCGCGCGCACGCTCGTCGTCACGTTCTTCGCGGCCGGCATCGGCACCGCGCTGTCGGGCGCGCTGCTCGGCCGCTTCGGCGGCTCGCGCGTCGCTCACGTGCTGTGCGTGGCCGTGCTGGCCGCCGCCCCGTTCGTGCGGCTCGCGCTGCGCCGCGCGGCGCCCGGTGCGGTGGCGCGCGCGTCGCCGTCGCCCTGACCGCAGTGCGTCATGCCGTGGCCGCGCCGCACCACGAGAATGGCCGCCGCAGCCTTGGCCCGCGCAAATCTGGCTTTCACCATTCGTTTCGGGCGGTACGAACCGTCCATCCCCAGCTCGATGCGGAGTACACAACAATGAATCGTCACGATAGCGTTCGCGCCGCGTGCTGCGCGATGTTGGCCCTGGCCGGTACCGGCGCGCACGCGCAAAGCAACGTGACGCTGTATGGCGTGATCGATGCGGGCATCCGCTACGAAACGCACGGCGTGTCGTACGGCGCCGACGGCACGCCGGTGTCGACGGGCCGCAAGATCTCGATGGCCGACGGCGGCGGCCTGACGGAAAGCTACTGGGGCCTCAAGGGGCAGGAGGATCTCGGCGGCGGGCTGTCCGCGCAGTTCAACGTGGAAAGCCACTTCGGCCCGAACAGCGGCGCGATCGTGCCGGCCGGCTCGCCGAACTTCTTCGAGGTCGCGTACGTGGGGCTGACGTCGACGTCGCTCGGCCAGCTCGCACTCGGCCGGCAGTACAACGTGCCGTTCGAGATGGTGTCGCTGACCTACGGCTCGAACCTGTGGGCCGGCACGCAGGATCCGTACTTCAACCTGTTCAAGCCCGAGCAGACGATGCTCGCGGGCTCGCGCACCAGCAACATGATCCAGTACGGCGCGCAGCTCGGCAGCCTGTACCTGCTCGCGCAGTATGCGCCGGGCGGCCACGCGGGCGGCGGCGTGCTGGGCGGCCAGGCCGGCGCGGCGATCGCGTATGCGCCGGACAAGGGGCCGTTCACGGTCGGCGCATCGTTCATGCGCAGCTGGGACGACGTCACGCACGCGAAATTCGACATCTATGGCGGCGGCGGCTCCGTCACGCTCGGCAACGCGACCGTCAACGCCGGCTATATCGAGAACGCGCGCGACAACGACTTCACGTCGTTCGAGAACGGCCCGTTCAGCCCGACCGATCTTGCCGCGCTCGGCATCATCTCGCCCGCGCAGGCGGTCGACCCGTCGACGCCCGGCGGGTTCCGGCGCCGCAAGATGGCGCTCGCGGGGCTGACCTACCGGTTCACGTCGGCGTTCACGGCCGCCGTCAACGCGTGGTGGACCACGCAGTCCGGCTACACGCCGGACTTCGACGGCCGCGCGCGGCAATTCCAGGTGATCGCCGGCTACAGCCTGTCGAAACGCAGCATGCTCTACGCGGAAGTCGACTACGCGATCTATCGCGGCGGCCTGATCGGCGCGCAGCTGGTCGGCATCAATGGACAGGCGCCGAGCACGAGCACCACGCAGCTCGGCGCGACGGTCGGCCTGCGCCACTACTTCTGACGCCGGGCCGCGCGGGATGTGGGCAATCGCGGCACGGGCGGCACCGCGTTTCCGGCCGGGCGGGACGAGTACAATCCATGGAAAAAAATACGGAGCATCCATGGACGAACCCGACCGTTATACGACGGCGAATCTGCCGGTCCATCTGTTGCGGTGCCTCGCGGAGACAAGCAAGGAACTGGGCATCGACCCCACACGGCTGTGCCTCGGGCTCGGCTTCGACGTCGCGGACCTGTCGAATCCGTCGTGCCGGATTTCCTTGCGCCAGGCGAGCACGATGATCCGCCGCGCGCTCGACATGGCGCCGGGGCGGGCGCTCGGCCTCGAACTCGGCACGAGCGAGACGATTGCGTCGATCGGGCTGGTCGGCTATGCGATGCTGACGAGCCCGACGCTGAAGGACGCAATCGCGGTCGGGATGGAACTGCAGCGCCACACGGGGCCGCTGTTGCGCTTCGACGTGACGTCGGATGCGCGCACGCTGTCGATCCGCGCGACCAATGTCTTCCTCGAACCCGACATCGAGGCGTTCCTCGTCGAGGAAGCATTCGGCAGCTTCATGAAGATCGGGCGCTCGCTCGTCGGCCCCGCGTTCCAGCCGAAGGGCGTCGATCTCAGCTACCCGCCGCCGGCCTATGCGGAGCAGTACGCACGCGTGTTCCCGTGCCCGGTGCGGTTCGAACAGGAGCAGAACCTGTTCTCGTGCGACGCGGCGCTCGGCAACCGCCCGATCGCGACCCACGATCCGCTCGCGCATCGCCAGGCGCTCGAATTCCTGCAGGACGCGCTGCCGCCCGAACCCGAAGGCACCGAATTTCTCGAATCGATCGAACGGATCATGCGGCGCGACCTGCGCCATGCGCCGTCGCTCGCCGAGATCGCCGCGCAGCTGTGCATGAGCGAGCGCACGCTCCGGCGGCGGCTCGCCGATCAGGGCGTGTCATATCAGACGGTGATCGATACGATCCGCAGGAAGCGCGCGTTCACGCTGCTGAGCAACCCGCGGCTGTCGATCGAGGATGTCGCGCACGAAGTCGGCTTCAGCGACGCGCACAACTTCCGGCGCGCGTTCAAGCGGTGGACGGGGCACGGGCCGAGAGAGGGGCAGCGCACGGCATCGTGACGGGCGCGCCTTCGACCGGAACGGGCGGCGGCGCCGCGCCGCTGCCGGATCGCCCCCGTTGGCGCGCCCCGCACGCGCATCACTGCGCGTCGCCGATCCCGCCCATCAGCGTCATCAGTTGCTCGCGCAGCCACCGGCTGCCCTGATCCTGATCGGCGCTGCGATGCCAGTAGCAGAAGTATTCGAGGCCCGGCATCTCGAACGGCAGTTCGAGAATGCGTGCCGGATAGCGCTGCAGCAGCCGCAGCGGCGCGGTCAGCGCGAGATCGCTGCGCATCGCGATCAGCGGCGCGACCATGTAGTGCTGTACGCGCATCTGGATGGTGCGGCGCAGCCCGAGGCGCGTCAGCTCCGCATCGACGTGCCCGCTGCCCTTGCGGCGGCTCGACACGTGGATGTGCCCCAGCGCAAGGTAGTCGTCCATGGTGAGCGTGTCGCCCGTGAACGGATGATCGTCGCGGATCATGCACGCATAGCGGTCGCGCACGAGCAGCGCCTGGTGCAGATGCGGATCGCCGATCAGCGGCGCATCGATCGCGATGTCGACGGAGCCGTTCGCGAGCGCGGTCGCGACTTCGCGGCGGTCCATCGTGTAGCTGCGCACGTGCATGCCGGGCGCATGCGTCTGCAGCAGTTCGCCGAGCGCGGGCAACAGCAGCGCCTCGGTCAGGTCGCTCATGCTCATCCGGAACACGCGCGTGGACGACGCCGGATCGAACACATCGCCTTCGTGCGCGCTCGAGTCGAGCAGCTGCATCGCCTCGCGCACGCGGCCGACGATGTTCTCGGCCAGCGGCGTCGGCATCATCCCGGCCGGCGTGCTGACGAACAGCGGATCGTTCAGGGTCTTGCGCAGCCGCGCCAGCGCGTTGCTGACGGCCGGCTGCGTGATGTTCAGCACCTCGGCCGCGCGGGTCAGGTTGCGCTTGGTGTAGATCGCGTCGAATACGACGAACAGGTTCAGGTCAATCTTCGAAAGGCGCATCGCCGGATCTCCTTGCCGGCATCTTACGGCGTGCGCCTCCCGTTCGTCCACGGCCCTGCGCATCGTGACGCGATGCTCAGCCGCGCAGCGGCGGCGTCAGGTACGCGGCCGTCGCACCCGGCTCGCCGTCCTTGATTTCCATGCGCGCGATCGCCTGCAGGTGCACCTCGTCCGGGCCGTCGGCGAAGCGCAGCGCGCGGCCCCAGGTCCAGTGATCGGCGAGCGGCGTATCGGGGCTCAACCCCGCCGCGCCGAACACCTGCATCGCGCGGTCGCACACGTCCGTGTACACGGTCGGCACCAGCGCCTTGATCATCGAGATTTCCTTGCGGGCGGCCTTCGCGCCGACCTTGTCGATCATCCATGCGGCCTTCAGCACGAGCAGACGCGCCTGCTCGATCTCGATGCGCGAGCGCGCGATCCATTCGCCGACCGTGCCGTGCTTGTTCAGCGGCTTGCCGAACGCGACGCGCGACTGCGCGCGATCGATCATCAGCTCCAGCGCCAACTCGGCCGCGCCGATCGAGCGCATGCAGTGGTGGATGCGGCCCGGCCCGAGGCGGGCCTGCGCGAGCGCGAAGCCGCTGCCCTCCTCGCCGAGCAGGTTGCTCGCCGGCACGCGCACGTTGTCGAACGTGATCTC
Organism: Burkholderia sp. 4NA327C6; assembly: GCF_005502655.1. Classification (NCBI taxonomy): domain Bacteria; kingdom Pseudomonadati; phylum Pseudomonadota; class Betaproteobacteria; order Burkholderiales; family Burkholderiaceae; genus Burkholderia; species Burkholderia sp. 4NA327C6. The sequence continues at coordinate 70,328 of NZ_SCNZ01000047.1, forward strand.
GCAGTGCCCTTCCGGCGCGTGGTGATTGACCACCGTGATGTTGCGCACGATCGTCACGCCCGGCGTGTCGCGCGGCACGAGGATCATGCTCTGCTGCTGGTGCGACGCGGCCTCGGGATCGGTCTTGCCCATCACGATGAAGATCTTGCAGTTCGGATGCGCGGCGTTCGTGATGAACCACTTGCGGCCGTTGATCACGTACTCGTCGCCCACGCGCTCGATGCGCGTCGTGATGTTCGTCGCATCCGACGACGCCACATCCGGCTCCGTCATCGCGAACGCCGAGCGGATCTCGCCGCGCAGCAGCGGCTTCAGCCACTGTTCGCGCTGCTCGGGCGTCGCGAACATGTGCAGCAGTTCCATGTTGCCGGTGTCCGGCGCGTTGCAGTTGAACACTTCCGACG
>NZ_SCNZ01000048.1:0-70450 GCF_005502655.1 Burkholderia sp. 4NA327C6
TCGCTCTCGACGTCGACCTCGACGGGCCTGTCGTCGGCCAACAGCTCGATCACCTCGCTCTCGACGTCGACCTCGACGGGCCTGTCGTCGGCCAACAGCTCGATCACCTCGCTCTCGACGTCGACCTCGACGGGCCTGTCGTCGGCCAACAGCTCGATCACCTCGCTGTCGACTTCCACGTCGACCGGCTTGTCGTCTGCCAACAGCTCGATCGGTTCGCTGTCCACGGGCCTCAGCTCGACGGATAGTTCGGTGACGTCGCTGTCGACCTCGACCTCGACCGGCCTCTCGTCTGCCAACAGCTCGATCGGTTCGCTGTCCACGGGCCTGAGCTCGACGGATAGTTCGGTGACGTCGTTGTCGACTTCCACGTCGACCGGCCTCTCGTCGGCAACCAGCTCGATCGGTTCGCTGTCCACGGGCCTGAGCACGACGAATAGTTCGGTGACGTCGCTGTCGACTTCGACCTCGACCGGCCTCTCTTCGGCCAACAGCTCGATTGGTTCGCTGTCCACGGGCCTCAGCTCGACGAACAGTTCGGTGACTTCGCTGTCGACCTCGACTTCGACGGGCCTGTCGTCGGCCAACAGCTCGATCTCCTCGCTGTCGACCTCGACCTCGACCGGCCTCTCTTCGGCCAACAGCTCGATCACCTCGCTGTCCACGTCGACCTCGACCGGCATCAACTCGCTGTCCACCGGCCTGAGCAGCACGAACAGCACGATCCTGTCGCTGTCCACGTCGACGTCGACCGGCATCGGCTCGCTGTCCACCGGCCTGAGCAGCACGAACAGCTCGGTGTCGTCGCTGTCGACCTCGACCTCGACCGCGATCAATGCCGCGAAGACGCACTACTACAGCGTCAACGACAACGGCGTGCAGCAAGCCAACTACGACAACACGGGCGCAACGGGCACCAACGCCCTGGCAGCCGGCGTGAACGCCAGCGCGGCAGGCAACAGCAGCGTGGCAGTCGGCGACGGTTCGAACGCGCAGTCGGCAGGCGCGGTCGCCATCGGCCAGAACGCATCGGCAACGGGCGGCAAGGCCGTGTCGATCGGCTCCGGCAACACGGCAACCGGCGACGGCGCGGTCGCGATCGGCGACCCGAGCATCGCAACGGGTACCGGCGCGGTGGCGATGGGCGCGAACGACACGGCGACCGGCAACGGCGCAGTGGCGCTCGGCAACGCGAACACGGCCAACGGCGCGAGCGCACTTGCACTCGGCAGCTCGAACCAGGCCACCGCGGACAACACGATCGCGCTCGGCAACCAGGCCACGGCAAGCGCCACCGGCGCGCAAGCGTACGGCTCGGCAGCGCAGGCAACCGCGGCCGACGCACTGGCCTTCGGCACGAACGCACAGGCCAACGTCGCCAACTCGATCGCACTCGGCGCGAACTCGGTCACGAGCACCGCGAACCCGACGTCGAGCGCCACGATCGGCGGCGTCACGTACCCGTTCGCAGGCGGCTCGCCGGTCGGCGTGGTGAGCGTCGGCGCACCGGGCCAGGAACGCCAGATCACGAACGTCGCGGCAGGCCGGATCTCGGCCAGCAGCACGGACGCGATCAACGGCAGCCAGCTCAACGCGACGAACAACGCGATCAACACGCTGTCGACGTCGACCGCGTCGAACGTCGCGTCGCTGTCCACGGGCATCAACTCGCTGTCCACCGGCCTGAGCGCGACGAACAGCAACGTGGCCTCGCTGTCCACGTCGACCTCGACCGCGATCAACTCGCTGTCGACGGGCCTGAGCACGACGAACAGCAACGTCAACTCGCTGTCGACGTCGACCTCGACGGGCATCGGTTCGCTGTCCACCGGCCTGAGCACGACGAACAGCAACGTGGCCTCGCTGTCGACCGGCGTGACGAACATCAACAATACGTTGAACTCGCTGTCGACGACGATCAACAACAACACGACGCGCGCCGCCAACAACACCGGCATCGCGGCCGACATGAACGGCAAGGGCACCGACGTCCCGACCGTCACCGCCGGCTCGAACTCGGTGGCGATCGGCGCGAATTCGACGGACGGCGGCCGCTCGAACGTGGTGTCGGTCGGTAGCGACACGCAGCAGCGCCAGATCACGAACGTCGCGCCGGGTACGCAAGGCACCGACGCGGTGAACGTGAACCAGCTGACGCAGGTGCAGACGACGCTGTCGACGGCACTGTCGGGCCAGCAGGCGCAGATCAACTCGCTGGGTTCGCAACTGCAGCAGACCGACCAGATGGCGAAGCAGGGTATCGCGGCCGTCGGCGCGATGGCATCGATCCCGCAGCTCGATCGCGATGCCAACTTCGGGATGGGCGTGGGTACGTCGACCTTCCTCGGCCAGAAGGCGATGGCGGTCAACATGCAGGCTCGCATCACGGAGAACCTGAAGGCGTCGATCAACGGCGGCTTCAGCGGCGGTCAGAAGGTGATCGGCGCCGGCATGCTGTACCAGTGGAAGTAACGCGTCGCGCCGCCAGGCCGCCCGGCACGCCAGCCGGACGGCCCGCAGCGGCCCCGACGGCCGGACGAGCCCGCCGCGCCACCCGCGGCGGGCTTCAGTCAACCCAAGCATTGAGGATGTAACCGTGAACAAACTCGCTCTTGCGCTCGCACTCTCCGCAACGGCCCTCGCCGCGTGCTCCACCGCATCCGGCCCGACCTTCAGCGCCTCCGAACTGCAGCCGCGCGACGGCGTGCGTACCTTCCAGGTGGACTGCCACGGCCTGCTGTCGGGCCCGGAGACCTGCATGAAGGCCGCCCGCAAGATTTGCGGCGAAGAGCCCGTGCGCGCCGTCGACTCGGCCCGCGCACTGCGCGACAAATCCGATCCCGCGACGCTCGTGTTCCAGTGCGGCGCCGCACCGGCCGAGGCGGCTTCGGCCCCGGCCGCCGCGCCGACGGCTGCCGTCGTCGAACAGGTGAACCTGTCGGGCGACGCGCTGTTCGCGACCGACCACGCAACGCTCGCCCCGACCGCGCGCGAATCGCTCGACCGGTTGCTGAGCGAGCGCGCCGACCACACGTACTCGCAGGTGAGCGTCACCGGCTTCACGGACTCGGTGGGCAGCGACGACTACAACCTCGCGCTGTCGAAGCGCCGCGCCGAATCCGTCGCGGCGTACCTGAAGGCGCACGGCCTGAGGACCGACTCGCTGACGGTCACGGGTCGCGGCAAGGCCGATCCGGTCGCGTCCAACGCGACGCCGGAAGGCCGCGCCAGCAACCGCCGCGTCGAAATCCGCCTGCAGCACTGAGCGGGCCGCCGCCGCGCGCGGCGCCCCGGTCCGGCCGCCGGCCCCGCACCCGACCTCCGCCGGACCACCCCGGGCGCCGCTTCGCCGGCGCCCGTTTCCGTCGGCCGGCGGCTATGTCAAAGTTCGTCACGTCCCGCCAAAACCGGTGGTTTCCGTGCCACAATCGCCGCAGACAGTCGCCGGGGCAGCCTGCCCGAATCGCACGCCGTGCCAGGCGTGCCCGACGACACGCCGGATACCGGCTGCCGCCCTCGCGAACCAGGTCGCCCGATTCGCCCGCCGTGGCGCACCGGCGCACATGCAACCATGACGATCCACGGCGCGCCGCTTCCGGGCCAGACGCTCGACGCGATACCCGGACGCACGACGCCGCAGAGGAAACCAACCGGTGACGGACATCAATGAGGCCGCCTCGGGCGGCACCCGCAAGCAACGGCCGGCGGTCGGCATCTCGCTGTTTGCGCGCGACGGCCAGGCGATCTGGGAAAACGGCATACACCAGAACATCGCGTTCCTCGCGATGATGCTCAAGCGCTCGGATCGCGTCGGCCCCGTCTACTTCCTGAACGGCGGCGACGCCAACGCGCTGCCGGCCGGCCTCGAACTCGACGGCCTCGACATCCCGCTCGTGAAGCCCTCCGACGTCACGCACGAACTCGACGTCGTGATCGAAATGGGCGCGCAGTTGCCGGTGGAATGGCTCAGGCACATGAAGGCGCTCGGCAAGAAAATCGCCGCGCTCTTCTGCGGGCACGTGTATGCCGGCCTGTGCGAAACGCCGATCTTCGGCAAACCATCCGGGCACATCTTCAACGGCGCGCCGTTCGACGAAGTGTGGCTGCTGCCGCAATACGACAAGACGGCCGCGCCGATGCTGCAGACCATCCTGCGCGCGCCGGTCCACCTGATGCCGCACATCTGGTCGCCGTACTTCCTCGATCGCCGCGTCGCCGCGCTCGCCGCGGAAGGCGCGACGTTCGGCTATCGGCCGGGCCGCCGCCCGTGGCACCTGGCGACGCTCGAACCGAACATCTCGGTCGCCAAGTCCTGCCACTACCCGATGCTCGCGTGCGACGAGTTCTACCGCGCGCGGCCGGACGCGGTCCAGCACATGTTCGTCGTGAACTCGTTGCACATGAAGGAGCATCCGACCTTCGTGCACTTCGCGAACAGCCTCGACCTCGTGCGCCAGCACAAGGCGACCTTCGAGCCGCGCCTCGACCTGCCGGGCTTCATGGCGCGCCATGCGGACGCGGTCGTATCGCACCACTGGGAAAACGGGCAGAACTACCTGTATTACGACGTGCTGTACGGCGGCTACCCGCTGATCCACAACTCGACGCTGATCGGCGACGCCGGCTATTACTACCCGGACTTCGATTCCGCGGCAGGCGGCCGTGCGCTGCTCGAGGCCTGGCTGCATCACGACGAACGCCTCGACGACTACCGCGCGAAGGCCGGCCGGCTGCTGCAGTCGGTCTCGATCGACAACCCCGCGAACCTCGACGCGTTCGTCTCGCGTCTGGTCGCCTGAACCGGAGCATACGCATGTCGGACTCCAATGCCCGTCAAGCGCCCGGCGAGGGCAAGCGTCTCGTCGTCGGCGTATCGCTGTTCGTGCGCGGCGCCGGCCAGTCGCTGTGGGAAAACGGCATTTTCCAGAACTGCCTGCTGCTGATCCTGCTGCTGCGCCAGTCGCCGCTTGTCGCGGAAGCCGTGATGGTGAACGGCGGCGAACAGGTCGCCGATCCGCAGATGATGCTCGGCGAATGGGACGTGCCGCTGCTGTCGATGGACGAAGCGCTGCAGCGCTGCGACGTGCTGATCGAAATGAGCGCGCAGTTCGGCGCCGACTACCTGCGCGCGTTCCGCGAGCGCGGCGGCAAGGTCGTCACGATGCGGGTCGGCAACGACTACGTGATCGACATCGAACGCGCGATGTTCGACAAGCCGTCGGGTTTCCTGTTCTCGGGCGCGCCGTACGACGCCGTGTGGACGATCCCCGAATTCGAGCGCACGTGCCTGCACTATTACCAGACGGGCCTGCGCGCGCCCGTCACGATCGTCCCGCACATCTGGCACCCGATGCTGTTCGACAAGGCGCGCGCGACACTCGGCGCCGGGCTGTCGTTCGGCTATGAGCCCGGCAAACCGCGCTGGCGCGTGACGATGTTCGAGCCGAACATCTGCATGGTGAAGACGAGCGTCATTCCGATGCTGGTGACGGAGGAAGCGTATCGCGCGAAGCCTGATTTCCTCGAGTTCGTGCGTGTGTGCAACACGCTGCACCTGAAGGAACATGCGACGTTCGTCCACTTCGCGAAGAGCCTCGACATCGTGAACCACGGGATCACGACGTTCGAAAGCCGCTATGCGGTGTACGAGTTCATGGCCGCGTACGGCGATGCGGTGGTGTCGCACACGTGGGAAAACGCGCAGAACTACCTGTACTACGAGCTGCTGTACGGCGACTATCCGCTGATCCACAACTCGCCGTTCCTCGGCAAGGCCGGGTATTTCTATCCGGACTTCGACTGCCAGGCCGGCGGCCGCGCGCTGCTGAAGGCGTTTGCCGAACATGATGCCAACCTCGAGGCGTACCGCGAGCAGTCGAGGCACGTGCTCAGCGCCGTCAGCATCTACAACCCCGAGAACGTCGCCGCCTATACGGACGCGATCGCCACCCTCTATCGCGACGCGTGACGCGCCGCCCTTTCCGGACTCCGACATGAATGCACGCACGCCCCTCACTCGCGCCAAATGGCTGATCGGTTGCGCCGTCGCTTCGATCGCGATCGGCGCGCACGCGCAATCCGCCGGCGAATCGGCCGACGCGCTGCTCCGCGACTCGGAAGCGGTGTTCAAGCAGCTCGATGCCGGCCAGTACGGCGAGGTGTGGACCGACGCGGCCCCGTTCGTGAAGGCGCGCATCAAGCAGGACCAGTTCGCGGCCGACATGCAGCATGCACGTCAGTCGGTAGGCACGGTCAGCCGTCGCGGGTGGGCGCAGGTCACGCGCATCCGTTACACGAATGCGGCGACGACACCCGACGGGCTTTACGCGAACGTCGACTACACGACCACGCTGACGAGCGGCGCGACGGTCTACGAGAAGCTGAGCTTCCGCCTCGAAGACGACGGTCGCTGGCACCTGACTGGCTACGTGCCGCGCCAGTCGCAGAATTTCGCGCAATAACCCGCGGGCAGCGCCCCCCAACGGAGCCGATCCGATGAAACTCAATGTCGCGATAACGATGAACGTGCAACGCGACGCGACGCAGTCGATCTGGTACAACGGCGCGAATCAGCACTGCGTGTTCCTGTACATGCTGCTGAAGCAGTCGCCGCTGATCGGCGAGGTCTGGCTCGCGCACGACGACGGCATCACCGACTATCCGCAAGCGCTGATGATGGACGCGTTCGGCGACGCGCTGCGGCCGCTGTCGGCCGTCGTCCACCAGACCGACCTGCTGATCGAAATGAATGCGTTCGTCGATCAGACCCACACGGATGCCGTGCGCCGGCGCGGCGGCAAGTGCGTGTCGTACCGCTTCGGCAACGACTACGTGATCGCGGTCGAGACGATCAACTTCGAGAAGAATCAGTGGCGGCCGAACCCGAACCGCGTGCAGTTCGACGAGATCTGGACCAACCCGCAGCACATGCACACGTGCGCGGCATATTTCCAGGCCGTCTATCGCGCGCCGGTGATCGAGCTGCCGCACATCTGGTCGCCGTATTTCATCGAGCGCAGCCTCGACGCCGATCCTGAACTGAAGGCGCGCTTCGGCTACCGCAACCACGGCACCGCGAAGCGCATCGCGTTCTTCGAACCGAACCTGAACGTCGTGAAGAGCTCGATCGTGCCGATGCTCGCCGCGAACGCGTGCTATGTCGAGCATCCGGAGCTCGTCGAGCACGTGTTCATGACCAACACGTTCGACAAGAAGGAAAACGTCGCCTTCAAGCATCTCGCGCTCGGGCTCGAGATGGTGCGCGACGGCAAGGCAACCGCCGACGTGCGCGCACCGTTCGTCGCGTGGGCCGCGCATCACACCGACATCGTCGTGTCCCATCACTGGGAAAACGGCCTCAACTACCTGCTGTACGACGCGCTGTACGGCAACTACCCGCTCGTGCACAACTCGCCGTTCCTGCGCGACGTCGGCTACTACTACCCGGACTTCGAGATCTTCGATGCGGCGCGTGCGATCGCGACCGCCGCGCAGACGCATGACGGGCGGCTCGACGACTACGCGGCCGCGGCCCGCCGCTGCCTGCATCACGTCGACACGCTCGCCGAGCACAACGTCCACGCGTATTCCGCGCAGATCCGGCAGCTGTTCGACGGCCGCGCGCTCGGCTGACCTCATTCGTCCCCGCTACTTACCGTCCATGAATCAGACCGTCCGCAATTTCGTCGTGATCGATTCGATTCACGGTCCGTTCGTCATCAACCGGCACTGCGCATATCAAGCCGAGGCGCTGATCAAGACCGGACGGCCGCACATCCAGCACGAGATCGACGCGATCCTGCAGGTGATCGACCAGTTGCCGGACGATGCGATCGCTGTGGACGGCGGCGCGAATGCAGGGCTCGTGTGCGTGCCGATCGCGCACCGGCTGCGCGCGCGCGGCGGCCGCATGTATGCGTTCGAGCCGCAGCGCACGCTGTTCCATGCGCTCGGCGGCACCGTCGCGCTCAACCAGCTCGACAATCTCCATCTGCTGAACATGGGTGTCGGGGGCGTCAACGGCACGATGAAAGTGCCCGACGTCGATTACGGGCAGGACGCCGACTTCGGCCAGGTCTCGCTCGTCGACGCGCGCACGGAAGGCGGCACGCCGACGCCGGTCGTCACGCTCGATTCGCTTGGCCTGCCACGACTGGATTTCCTGAAGCTCGACGTCGAAGGGATGGAGATCGACGCGCTGCGCGGCGCGCGCCGGCTGATCGAGACGCACCTGCCCTGGTGCTGGGTCGAATACTGGAAAGTCGGCGAGGCGCCGATCATCGCCACCTTTGCCGGCCTCGACTACACGTTCTACCGGGTCGACCAGCTGAACCTGCTTTGCGTGCCGAACCCGCGCTGGGATCCGCAGCGGCTGGCCATCGCGATCGAGCAGGTCACGATCGAAGCGACGGCCGACGACGACACGCACCACCCGGCAGCGACCGCCGCCGACACCGACGCGCCCGAAACGAACTGGAACCGCGCGCTCGACCACGAGTCGCGCTGCGAGTGGGGGCATGCCATTGCCCGCTGGCAGCGCGCGCTCGGCCGCGGGCTCGACGACGATGCGATCGCGCTGCAACTCGCGTCGTGCTACGGCTTCGCCGGTGCGCCCGATGCCGGGCTGGCGGCGCTCGAACGCTTCGGCGATCCGGCCGCGCTCCCCGACGCGGCGCGCGGCCGCATCGAGCTGGCACGTTCGGCGCTGCTGCTGCGCGCGGGCCGGCGCGACGAGGCCGCCCGTGCCACCATCGCCAGCGAAAACGTGCTGACGGCCGCGCAGTTCGGGCTGCCGACGGAGCGGCTCTACCAGGGCCAGCCGCTGCAAGGCAAGCGGCTGCTGGTGCTTAGCTACGGCGGCGTCGGCGACCAGCTCCAGTACGCGCGCTACCTGGGCGCACTCGACACGCTCGGCTGCACGAGGGTGACCGTCGTCGTGCCGGACGCGCTGACCGGCCTGCTGCGTCACACGTTCCCGCACCTCGAATTCATCGGTGCGCACGGCGCGTGGGTCGACACGTCGCAGATCGCGCACGACTACTGGTGTTCGTTCCTGGTGCTCGCCGCGCAGTTCGGCTACGCACCGGCGCCCAAAGGATCGGCAGCCGCGTACCTGTCGTGCCCGCCCGAGCGCGCGGCCGCGTGGCGCGAGCGCGTGGAGCGCGACGGCCATCCCGCCGGCACGCGCCGCATCGGGCTCAACTGGCGCGGTCGCGACGAAAGCGACGCGCGCTTCCATCGCGCGGCCAGCCTGCGCGACCTCGCGCCGCTCACGCGGATGCATGGCCACGCCGCGTACTGCATCAACCGCGACCTGTCCGCGCAATCCGAGCAATCGGACCTGCCGGTGACGTTCCCGCACCAGGCGATCGGCGATTTCAGCGACCTGGCGGGGCTGATGCTGGCGCTGGATGCCGTGGTGACCACCTGCACCGCGCACATCCACCTCGCCGGCGCGCTCGGCGTGCCGGCCGTGCTGCTGCTCAGCCCGAAAGCCGACGCGCGCTGGGAAACCGGCTCGCGCACCGCGCTCTATCCGGGCATCCGGATCGTGCGCGCCGCACGCGTCGGGCAATGGGACGACGCGGTCGACCGCGCGATGGCGTTCGTGCTCGGCGGATTCGGGAAGGATTGATCGACGGGATGCGGATCGGAGCCGCGGCGTGCGGATGATGTCGACGCGCGCCGCGCGTCTCGCGCTGTGGCCCGTGACGGGCGTGAACAGGCGCTAGACCAGTACCCGATCGCCGCTCTGCGCGGCGAACGTACGGCCGTGCCGCCGCCCCATCCGCGCGAGCACCGCGAAGCAACGCGCCACCGGCCGGCTGGCGCCGCCGGACTGCTTGACGAGGCTGTCGGATACGCCACGCGCAATGGCCGAATCGTCGCCGCACGCGCCTGCGATGACGGCCGCGTAATAGTGCCGCGCCGCCAGCTCGCGGCCGCCGGCGTCGAGCGGCGTCATTCGCTGAATCCGGCGCGCAATGGCTTTCAGGCCGTCGAGGTACGGCGCGACGTCGATCGGCACATCGGTCGATTCGGCGCCCAGTTGCCACAGCATGTCGGCCAGCTCGGTGATCGCGACGAGGTCGCGCGCACCGGTCGCCTGCGTGCCCGTTCCGCCTCCGGCCTTCGTGCCTGCCATGCTCAACCCCTTTGCGATTCGTCCCGGCCACGCGCCGATCACGCCCGACATCGGCGTGCATCCGGCACGCCACCTCGCCTGTTCCCGCGCCGTCACGCAGCGGCCGGCGACCGCCACGAAAAACGGATGCCCTGCGCCCAGGCGACGCCGGCATCCACGATGATCTGCCGGTCGACCTCGCTCTCCACGCCTTCGACGACGACGTGTCGCGCACCTTCATGCGCGAACGCGATCAGCCGGCGAAACTGGTAACGCCCGATCGCGTTGCGCTTGATCATCGACAGGATCGACCGGTCGAGCTTCACGATGTCGGGATTGCCGACTACCAGATTGTTCAAAGCACTGAAGCCGACACCGAAATCGTCGATCGCGATGCGGCACCCGGCCCGCTGGAAGCGGTTCACGAACGATCGCCCCGCGACAGGGTTCAGCGGCCCCGTCTCCGTGATCTCGACCACCAGGCGCGCCGCGACCGACGGCTCCCGTTCGAGCCGCTTGAAGATGGCCAGCCACGCGTCGTCGACCACCGCGCTCGCGGCCGCCACGTTGCAGCCGTAGACGGCAGCCGGATCGGCACGCAGCGCGTCGATCGTCCGGCCGACCACGAGCCGGTCGAACCACCGCATCAGCCCGAGCGCCTCGAGGCGCGGCAGGAACGCGACCGGCGGCAGCGCATCGCGCTCGCCCCACCGCAATCGCGCCAGGCACTCCTGGTACAGCACACCACCCGACAGATCGGCCCGGCACACGGGCTCCTGCGCGAATCCGAGCCGGCTTTCCACGAAACTGCGTACCGACGCAAGGTCGGGATGATCGTCGGGGGCGCCGAACACGAGATCGATTTCGTCCCGATTCACTTCCCGATTCGCCTCCAGGCGAGCTTCGACCGCATTCATCCGGCGCTCCGGCAAATGGCGAGCCGCCGATTGCGGCTCGACCTCAAGAAACATGCGGAGCATGACGTGCTCCGCCGCCTACCCGGCCCATCCTGTTATGTCGATCTTTTCCGGGAGCGTACTTTTCGCTTCGGCGCGCCGTCAAATTCGATATTTTCAACGATATTCGGTTACCTGAAATACACCATGTATGCGCGATACCGACTGTGCGACAGGTCACACTAGCGCAAATTGCGGAACCCGACGCAGATGCTGTTTATTATCTTCTTCTAAACAATCTTTCCCGAATCAATTCTCCGGCAATTTACGGGCCACGAAATCGGGAAATTCTCAATTGATCAGACCAATACCGGCCCGCGAAGTACTGCCCGCTTCCGTGGCCAAGCTCGTCTCGGAGGCCTGTTGCGGAGGCCTTTCGCCCGATTTTCCTTTCGCTGAAAATCGGCCGCCGTGCGCCATTCGATCACTGCAGCATTCAATTTTCCCGTTTCAAACTAATTATTAAATTTATAAACGGAATCAAGCCGCCTCGAATCGATAATATCAAGTTAATTCATATGACGATTATCAATTGAACCATTTTTAACAATCTTAAATACTTGTTAACCTTTAAAATGATTTCCGACGGACTTCCCTCGGAGCCGTCAAATTCGTGCCTTCAAAACCGTCGAACCGATCGGGTTCGGCGGTTTCTTTTTTAACGGCACCATTTCGTCAGACATTAGGGCGGGACAATCCCGATGCCGGGATTCGGCGCGACGGTGTGCGTCGCCCGAACGATCAGGCCTCATGCGGCCGATGCGCCGACCAGGTTCGCGAGCAGCGCATCGTATTCGGCGATGAGTGCCGGATTGGCCGACGTATAGCGGCGGAGGATCTCGCGCTGGCGCCGCGTGTACGCTTCCCAGTCGTCGTCGTGCGTATGCAGCGCGCGCAGCAGCGCATCGGCGCCTTGCTGCACGTCGTTGTCCGGATAGTAGTAGCCGAGATCGGGCGCGAGGCTCGCGTTGTGCACGAGCGGATAGCCCTGCCAGCACACGTCGAAATAGAAATAGTTGAGCGGGTTCGACCATTGGTGCGACACGACGATATCGGTCAGGTCGGCCAGGAACAGCGGCGTATCGAAGCGCCCGACGAAGCTCGCCTTGCCCGCGCGCACGATGTCGAGGTAGTTCATCAGCATCACGAACTCGGGGCTGTCGTGTGCGAGATGGAGGGCATTCGTCACGTGCGTGAAGCAGATCGCGTCGGGGTCTCGCCGATACGCTTCGTCGATGATCAGCATCGGATACACGCAGAACTTCACCACGTCGTGGTTCGGCTCCATCACCGTCAGCCGCTTGCCGGGTTCGCTGCGCGGCCGGTATTCACCGTGCTCGGGCAGCGGCGCGGCGCGCGCACTCAGGAACATCGGATCCCATACGAACGGCACGACGCGCCCCGGGCAGCGGCGCAGCGACTGCAGGAACGGCAGCGACGAAGGCGCGATCTGCGGAATCGCCCACACCTCGTCGTAGCCGCGGTTGATGAACAGCGAATCCCACAGCCGGCGGCCGAACAGCATCGACTCCATCACGTTGATGTACTCGACGCCGCAGCAGTAGCTGACGAGCTTCGCGCCGCGCGCCTTCAAATACGCCGTCTGCTCGCCGTTGACCTGCCCGCCGAGCTCGATCACCACGTCGAGCGAATCCTTCATGTCGTCGAACGTGCGCGTGTCGAATACGTTGCGATCCCACGGCAGCGCATCGGTGAGCGGCACGTCGGTGGTGTTGACCAGCGTCACGCGGTAGCCGTGCGGCGACGCCATCAGCAGCTTCGCGAGAAACAACGCGTTCTGCTTGATGCCGTTGATCCACAGGCTTTCGTCGGGGGCGCGCAGTCCGATCGTGATACCGATGCGCAGGCCGTTCAGGACAGGAGACGTCATCGTCGGCAGGATGGAAGGTTGGATGGGGAGGGAATGGACGCAGTGTAGCGCGCGATGCGCCGCCCGCGTCAAGCGGCGCGCCGGCGGCAAGCCGGCATTCTAGCGGAGCGCCCACCCCATACTGTCAGGGATGGTCAGCGCGCGGAGCGGCCGCGCAATTCCGCCGGATCGCTGTGCGATACTCGTGCCACCCGACGCCAGTTGGCCGGATTGTTCGGGCATTCGAACGGGCGACAGACGGGCTTGCCGAGCCGCGATCAAAAGAAGGGCTGACGAAATGGAACACAATGCCGCGCAAGTCTTCCAGAAGATCCACGACGAAAAAGGCTGGCACTCGCAGGAAAGCGTGTCCGGGTGGGGTTCGGAGCTGAAAAACACCGCGCAGATCATTCGCGAGCTGCCCGGGCTGCTGGGCCGCTACGGGGTGCGCTCCATGCTCGACGCGCCGTGCGGCGATTTCAACTGGATGCGCCATGTCGACCTCGACGGCATCGACTACATCGGCGCGGATATCGTGCAGACCCTCGTGACGGCCAACCAGGCGACGTGGACTTCGCCGAGCCGTCGTTTCGTGCATCTGGACCTGCTCCGGGATCCGTTGCCGGACGCCGACCTGATCCTGTGCCGCGACTGCCTGTTTCATTTTTCCCATGCGGACGTGTTCCGCGCCTTCGAGCGCTTCTCCGCAACGAAAGCGCGCTATCTGCTGACCACGACCTTCATCTACCGCAGCTATCCGCGCAACGCGAACATCGCGACCGGCCAGTGGACGCCCATCAACCTCGAGATGGCGCCGTTCGATCTCGATCCGCCGCTGACGCTGCTGGTCGAGGGCAGCAACGAATCCATCATCTACGGGCCCGACATCGGCACGGTGCCGATGTCCGATCGCTGTCTCGGACTCTGGAGCATGGACAGCGTTCGTAAGCGACTGCGGCGACCGCTGCCGGACCTTCAGGGCGCGCAATGATCGTCATCAGCCACTTCGGCCAGGCCGCACCCGCGAGCCTCGAGAATCACCGGCAATACGCGCAGGCGCACGGCTATCGCCACGAAATCGTCGACGCCTCCGCGATGCCGCAGGCGCTGCCGTTGCGGCCGCTCCATCGCTACGAATCACTGCTCCATGTGCTGCGCGGCGCGCAGCCCGACGAACTCGTGCTGCTGCTCAGCGAAGATGCGGCGATCATCGAGCCCGTCGCGCTCGACCGCCTGATGTGCGGCCGAGACATGCTGTTCGTCGACGCGTTCGCGCCCCCATTGCCGCAGGTCGACGTGCAGATCTGGCGCAATACGTCGGCCATACGGGCGATCGTGATGCAGCTGGTGCAGCGCTGCAAGCTCGGCAGCGAACCGCGGCTGACCTCGGAGGCCGCGCTGTTCGCGGCGCTCGACACGCATCACTACATGACCCCGATCGACGGGCTGTATCCGGTCATGCCGACCAGCCCCGACCTCGATCCGATGTGGAGCCGCGAACCGACGTTCGCGATCAGCATCGACGACACGCCGCACGATCCCGAACGGAAAGGCACGACGCCCCGTTTCCGCGACACGCTCGTGGCATACATCAATCGATGCCGTGCCGCCGGCCGGCCGATGTTCTCGTTCGATCACGCCGCCGCCCATACACCGGACGAAGCCGCCGAGCGCAGCACCTACAATCCGGGCAGCCCGATCGCGTTGATGACGCTCTACACGCCGAACATCGGCAGCTATGCGCGCGTCGCCGAACGAAATTTCCGGCGCTACTGCGACACGCACGGCTACACGCTCTACGTACATCGCGACATTCCGGCCGAGATCGGCCTGAACGCGACCGGCAACTGGTTCAAGCCGTGGCTGCTGCATGCGTACCTGCAGCATCACGAATGGGTCGTGTGGCTCGATGCCGACGTGCTGATCGCGGACCAGCAGAAAGCGCTGGCGCCGCTGCTCGAAGGGCGCGACTGGCTGCTCGCGCACGACCTCGGCCAGTGGGCGTTCAACTCGGGCGTGATGGCATTCCGGCGCACCGGGCGCAACGACGCGATGCTGCGCGACATGATGACGACGATCACGGCGCTGCACGACCGGTCGAGCGTCTATGCGAGCGACGGCGACCAGCTGCATTTCATTCGCGCGATGGAGCGCGACGGGCAATTGCACGGCGAAGGCGTGGCCGATCTCGTCAGCTTCAACACGCCCTGGCTGTTTCGCCGCGCGGACAGCTACATCGTGCACTACTACGGAATGTGGTCCGCAATGCGTGCGCTGATGATGGTGCACGACGACGGCGTGCTGCAGGATCCGATCGGTTGATTCAACGCGCGGATGCAGTTCATTATCGGTACACGACGAATACGAACGGAACAAGGAGACTCAAGCCTTGACCGCGCGATAAACAAACAATAAAGCGCATCAGAAAAAAGGCGCCGCACGGCGCCTGTTCGACTTCATTTCACGAAACACTGGACGTGGAATTCGAACTGCAGTCGATCGTAACCGTCGCGGATGCCTCGCCTGCCGGCCCGGACCCCGAGGTGCTGGTGGCCGTCAATCTGCCGCGCTGCCCCGACAGGCATTGAACGGTGACGCTCTTTCCATCGATCGGCGTCATGATGATGTTCTCGCCGCGCCAGACGAAGCCGAATGTTCTGACCGCACTGCTCTGCGGCACCGTATTACCCGTCGCGGTACAGGTCCCCCCCTGCGAGGACGAACATTGAAGCACGATCGTCGACCCCGTGGATTGGGCATTTGCACCGACACAGGTACCGAGCAAGGACATTCCAAAAAGGACGGAAGCGAGGGATTTCATCTCAACCCTTTATAAAAAATTATCCGGAAATACAGTATCCCGACGTCTCCTCGGGCAAACAAAGCATAGGTCAAACGAAATCCACCATCAACTCCTGATACGACGCAATATTATCAATCATCGATTCCCAATCGCTTTACCGGCTTTGCACATATCCGCCCCGGCATACCCTGAATACAGGGATTCACATTCTCATTGATTTTTAATTTGTAATGCGAAGCGATTGCACCGGGCGCACACTCTGCGCGCCCTGGTGCCAACGTCAGATCGCCGTAATCGTCGGCGCGACGGCGGCCGGATCGGTGAGGCTGGGCTTGCCGGTTTCGACGTGCCCCGCGATGCGGCGCGTCCATCCGGCATTCCCCGCCACCGCGAACTGCAGGTCGTACCAGTGGCTGCTGCACGACAGATCCCAGCGCGCCTCGACGCGCTGCCCTGCCGGCACCATCAGCGTGCGCGGTGCGCCACCGTACGCGACGTCGGTGGCCGTGACCGTGAGCGCGCCGGTGCCCGCGTTGGCGATCGTCACGTACACGTCGCCGTTGGCCGTGTCGTAGCACGGCGTGATTTCAGGCTTCGCGCCGGCATCGGCCGCGGCCGACCCCGCGAAACGCCGGAAATAACCGTTCGGCCCCCACACGCTCACCAGGTAGTTGCCGTTCGCGTCGAGCGCCCACGTATCGGTCAGCTGCTTGCCCGCTTCGACTGTATAGCGGCGCGGCATCGCGGTCGCGTCCCCCGTATAGACCCAGAAGTGCGCGCCCTGGGTGCCGGTATTCGCGAACGTCAGCGCGTAGCCCTGCGCCTGGAGCTGGCCGGTCACATGCAGTTCGTACGGCAACGCGCGCGCCGGCCGCGTGCCGGGTTCCTGCGCGGTCACGACCTGCTGCGCGGTGCTGGCCGGCGCGGTCTGCGACGACGCGCGCGAGCACTGCAGGTCCGCCTGCGCGACATACGCTTGCGTGCTCGGCAGGGTCGGCAGCGTGGCATCCGATTTCGAGAAGTCGAGCGCCGACGTCAGGTCGCCGCAGATCGCGCGGCGCCACGGCGAGATGTTCGTTTCCATCACGCCGAAGCGCTTCTCGATGAATTGCAGCACCGACGTGTGATCGAAGACCTGCGAGCAGACGAAGCCGCCCTTCGACCACGGCGAGACCACGAACATCGGCACGCGCGGGCCGAGGCCGTACGGCAGGTTGTCGGCCGTGTACGTGCCGGTCTGCGTCGAGGTCACGACGTTGTGCCGCTCGAGCGACACGTCCACCGTACTCATGCCGGAGCCCGGCAGCGTCGGCGCCGACGGCGGCACGACGTGATCGAAGAAGCCGTCGTTCTCGTCGTACATGACGAGCAGGACCGTCTTGCTCCAGACGTCCGGATTCGACGTCAGCGCATCGAGGATCGTCGACAGGTAGTACGCGCCGTACAGCGGCGTGAACTTCGGATGCTCCGAATACGCGGCCGGCGGCAGAAGCCACGACACCTGCGGCAGCGCGTTCGCCTGCACGTCGGCCTTCAGCTGCGTGATCGGGCGCGTGCTCATCCCGCGCGTCTGCAGCGACGAACCGGCCGGCGCATTCACGAAGTTGTCGAAGCACGCGAGCATGTTCGTGCCGTAGTTGCCGGTGAAGTTGTCGAACCCGGTGCCCTGCTGATAGATCTGCCACGAGATACCTGCTTTCTCCAGGCGCTCCGGGTAGGTCGTCCAGCTGAAGGGCGGCAACTTGATCTTGTCGAACTGGTTGTCGATGTAGTCGGTGTTGTCGAGCAGCGGGCCGCCGCCCGTGCCGAGCGGGTCGACCATGCCCGTCATCAGGTACATGCGGTTCGGGTGCGTATTGCCCGGAATCGAGCAGAAGTAGTTGTCGCACACCGTAAACGCATCGGCGAGTGCATAGTGGAACGGAATGTCGTCGCGGACGTGGTAACCCATCGTCATGTTCGACTTCTGCACCGCCCATTGATCCGCGCGGCCGTTGTCGATCGCGCCGTGCGTCGTCGCCCACGTGTGCGGCAGGCCGCCGATACATTGCGCGTTGACGCCCGGGTCGGTCGTGTCGTAGCGGAACGGCGCGATCACGCTCGTCTTGTCCTCCTGACGCGGCTGGAACCATACCGGCTTGCCGTTCGGCAGCGTGACAGGGAAGCGGTCGTTGTAGCCGCGCACGCCGCTCAGGTGACCGAGGTAGTGGTCGAACGAGCGGTTTTCCTGCATGAACACGACGATGTGCTGGACATCCTGGATCGTGCCCGTGACGGAATTCGGCTCGATCGCCAGCGCCTTGCGGATCGATTCGGGCAGCAGTGCGGTGGCGGCGGTCGCACCGGCGAGGCCGGCGGAGAACTTCAGAAAGTCGCGTCGCGAATGGATGGCCATGCTGGTTGCTCTTGATTGGATTTCTGGTGGAAACGGCCGGGATCAGGAAGCGGGCGAGGAAGCAGGTGCGGTGAATCCGGGCGGGCAGTGCATCTGCGCGGTGGCGACCACGCCGCCGCCGCAAGCGGCCTTCTGCTGTGCGACGGGTGCGGCGGGTGCCGTCACGTCGTCGTTGCAGGCGCCGAGGAGTGCGGTCAGCGCGATCAGACCAGCGACCGCGAAGGGCCGTAGGGCCGAGTTTCGCATAACGTCTCTCCGTGGAGGTGACGACGTGACACAGGCGCGGGTGCGCACCGGTCATATCGACGGCGAGATGCTAATTTCGACGTGTTACACGACAGTGTCGCGTCAAGAGGCGAGCGGCATGCACGCAAATAGCGGCACGTGTCGGGGCGGAAGAGAGTGTGGAGCGTAATGCAATCGAAAGATTCGCATTACTTCGTTTTGCCGTAGCGATCGAAGCAGGTCCGTCGCCATCCCGGTTGTGAAACGAATCGCGAAGCTTCCTTGACGGGCCGGCAACCGCAGCAGCCGGCCCGCATACGGTGAAACAGGCGGCGCTCAGCCTTCCGCCATCATCAGCAATTGCGCGCCATCCGAAACCTGGTCGCCGACGCCGTACAGCACTTCCGCGACCACGCCCGCGCTCGGCGCGCCGATCGTGTGCTCCATCTTCATCGCTTCCATCACGATCAGCGGCGTACCCGCTTCGACCTTCTGGCCGGGCTCGACCAGCACGGCGATCACCTTGCCGGGCATCGGCGCGGTCAGGCGGCCACCACCCTGCTCCGCGTCACCCGCATGCGCGAGCACGTTGCGCCATTCGAACGTCTCGGCCGCGCCCTGCGTGAACACGTGGAAGTGGTCGCCGTCCGCATACACGCGGCCGCTGCTGCGCACGCCGCCGAGCGTCACGTCGAAATCGAGCGGCGTGGCGCCCCGCGTCCACACGAACGGTTGCGCGGCGGCGTCGCCGATCGCGAGGCGCGCAACCGCGCCGTCGTCCTCGTACGTGACCGTCACGTCCGCTTCGCGTTCGGCCGCGTGCCATTCGAGCGTACGGCGATAGCCGCCGTTCAGCCGCCAGTCCGGCAGCGCGCCCCACGGCGACGAACCCTGCGCGGTCGCGCCGCGTTCGCGTGCAAGCAGCGCCGCACACGCGAGCGCAAGCATCGCGCGCGGCGGCTCCTGCGGCGCGAACAGCGTGTCGTGGTTGCGCTCGATCAGGCCCGTGTCGAGATCGGCCGTCGCGAACGGTGCGCACGCAACGATCCGCTGCAGGAACGCGGCGTTCGTATGCAGGCCGACCACTTCACAGGCACGCAATGCGCGCAGCATCAGGCTCAGCGCTTCCGCACGGTCCGCGCCATGGACGATCAGCTTCGCGATCATCGGATCGTAGAACGGCGTGATCGCGTCTCCTTCGCGCACGCCGCTGTCGACGCGCACCGAGGCACCGATCGCGAACTCGACGCCGGCCGGCAGCCGCAGGTGCTTCAGCGTGCCCGTCGACGGCAGGAAGCCGCGCGCCGGGTTCTCCGCATAGAGGCGTGCCTCGAGCGCATGGCCCCGCACGTGCAGTTCGTCCTGCTTCAGCGGCAGCGGCTCGCCGGACGCGACGCGCAGTTGCCATTCGACGAGATCGAGCCCCGTGACCATCTCGGTGACCGGATGCTCGACCTGCAGGCGCGTGTTCATTTCCATGAAGTAGAACGCTTCGCCCGTCATGATGAATTCGACGGTGCCCGCGCCGACGTAATTCACCGCACGCGCGGCCGCGACGGCCGCCTCACCCATCGCCTGGCGCACGTCGTCGTGCAAACCGGGCGCCGGCGCTTCCTCGAGCACCTTCTGGTGACGGCGCTGCACCGAGCAGTCGCGGTCGAACAGGTACACGGTATTGCCGTGCGTGTCGCCGAACACCTGCACCTCGACGTGGCGCGGGCGCGTCAGGTATTTCTCGATCAGCACGCGATCGTTGCCGAAACTGCTCGCGGCTTCGCGCTGGCACGACGCGAGCGCCGCCGGGAAATCGTCGGAGCGCTCGACCACGCGCATCCCCTTGCCGCCGCCGCCTGCGCTGGCCTTCAGCAGCACCGGATAGCCGATCGCGTCGGCTTCGCGATGCAGGTTGGCCGCGTCCTGGTCGTCGCCGTGATAGCCGGGTACGAGCGGCACGGCCGCCGCGTGCATCAGCGCCTTCGCGGCGGCCTTCGAACCCATCGCCGCGATCGCGTCGACCGGCGGCCCGATGAAGACGATGCCGGCCGCTTCGCACGCATGCGCAAAATCTTCGTTTTCCGACAGAAAGCCGTAGCCGGGGTGGATTGCCTGCGCGCCGGTGGCGCGCGCGGCTTCGATGATGCGCTCGATGCGCAGGTAGCTGTCCGCGGCGGCCGAGCCGCCGATGTGCACGGCCTCGTCGCACGCGGCCACGTGCTTCGCGTTCGCGTCCGCGTCGGAATAGACGGCGACGCTCGCGATCCCGAGACGTTTGCACGTCGCGGCGACGCGGCACGCGATTTCGCCGCGGTTGGCGATCAGAATCTTGTCGAACATGGCTTCGGTGTCGTCCGGAAAGAGGGGGGCACGCGCGCTGCGCGATCATTCACGCCACGACGGCGTGCGCTTTTCGAGGAAGGACGCGATCCCTTCGCGCGCTTCCGCGCCGGCGCGGGTGCGCGCGATCCAGTCGGCGGTCTGCTCGATCAGCGCCGCGTCGAGCGGGCGGCCGGCCACGTCGGCGACGAGCCGCTTGCACGCCTTCACCGCGTCGGGGCCGTTCGCGACGAGCGTCTCGGCCAGCCTCGCGACCGTGTCGTCGAGCGCCTCGGCCGGCACCGCGTCGTGAATGAAGCCGAGCGACGCCGCACGCGCGCTGTCGAACACCTCGGCCGTCGTGAAGTAGCGGCGCGCCGCGCGCTCGCCCATCGCGCGCACCACGTACGGCGCGATCGTCGCGGGGATCAACCCGAGCCGCGCTTCCGACAGGCAGAACTTCACGCCGTCGGCGGCGATCGCGATGTCGGCCGCCGCCACCAGGCCCACGCCGCCCGCATACGCATCGCCATGCACGCGAGCGATCACCGGCTTGCCGCAGCGATGGATCGCCTCGAGCATCCGCGCGAGCTTGCGCGCATCGGCACGGTTCTCGTCGTCCGAGTAACCGGCCATCTTCTTCATCCAGTTCAGGTCCGCGCCCGCGCAGAACGCCGCGCCTTCCGCGGCGAGCACGATCGCGCGCACGCCTTCGTGCGCGTCGAGCCATTCGAACGCGGTGGTCAGCTCGGCGATCGTCGTCTCGTTGAACGCGTTGCGCACGTCGGGACGCGCGAGCGTGACGGTCGCCACGCGGCCGGCTTCGCTTACCTTGATCGTTTCGTATCGCATCGTTCAGCCCTCCCGGCCGTTACATGCGGAACACGCCGAAGCGTGTGTCTTCAATCGGCGCGTTCATCGACGCGGCGAGGCCGAGGCCCAGCACGTCGCGCGTCTGCGCGGGGTCGATCACGCCGTCGTCCCACAGCCGCGCGCTCGCGTAATACGGATGGCCCTGGCGCTCGTACTGATCGCGGATCGGCTGCTTGAATGCGTCCTCTTCCTCGGCCGACCACGAACCGCCCTTCGCCTCGATGCCGTCGCGGCGCACCGTCGCGAGCACCGACGCGGCCTGCTCGCCGCCCATCACCGAAATGCGCGCATTCGGCCACATCCACAGGAAGCGCGGGCCGAATGCGCGGCCGCACATCCCGTAGTTGCCGGCGCCGAACGAGCCGCCGATGATCACCGTGAACTTCGGCACCTTCGCGTTCGACACGGCCGTCACCATCTTCGCGCCGTGCCGCGCGATGCCTTCGTTCTCGTACTTGCGCCCGACCATGAAACCCGTGATGTTCTGCAGGAACACGAGCGGGATCTTGCGCTGGCAGCACAGCTCGATGAAATGCGCGCCCTTCACCGCCGATTCGGAGAACAGGATGCCGTTGTTCGCGACGATCCCGACCGGGTGGCCCCAGATGTGCGCGAAGCCCGTGACGAGCGTCGTGCCGTAGCGCGCCTTGAAGTCGTCGAACTCGGAATCGTCGACGATGCGCGCGATCACCTCGCGCACGTCGAACGGCTTGCGCGTATCGACCGGAATCACGCCGTACAGGCTCTTTGCGTCGTAGCGCGGCGGCTTCGGCTCGCGCAGCGCCACCGGCGGCGCGATCTTCGGTGCGAGGTGGCTGACGATGTTGCGCGCGATCGACAGCGCATGCGCGTCGTTCTGCGCGAGATGGTCGGCCACGCCCGACAGGCGCGTATGCACGTCGCCGCCGCCGAGATCCTCGGCGCTCACTTCCTCGCCGGTCGCGGCCTTCACGAGCGGCGGCCCGCCGAGGAAGATCGTGCCCTGCTCCTTCACGATGATCGACTCGTCGCTCATCGCCGGCACGTATGCGCCGCCGGCCGTGCACGAACCCATCACGACGGCGATCTGCGCGATCCCCGCCGCCGACATCGTCGCCTGGTTGAAGAAGATGCGGCCGAAGTGGTCGCGATCGGGAAACACGTCGTCCTGGTTCGGCAGGTTCGCGCCGCCCGAATCGACGAGGTACACGCACGGCAGCCGGTTTTCCGCGGCGATCTCCTGTGCGCGCACGTGCTTCTTCACGGTGACCGGGTAGTAGGTGCCGCCCTTGACCGTCGCGTCGTTGCACACGATCACGCATTCGCGGCCGGCGATCCGGCCGATCCCGGTGATGACGCCCGCGCCCGGCGCGTCGTCGTTGTACATGCCGTTCGCCGCGAGCTGCGAGAACTCGAGGAACGGCGCGCCCGGATCGAGCAGTTGCGCGATGCGGTCGCGCGGCAGCAGCTTGCCGCGCGACAGGTGCTTGTCGCGCGCGGCCTGCCCGCCGCCTTGCGCGAGCTGTTCGATCTTCGCGCGCAGGTCCGCGACGACCGCCTCGAGCGCGGCGGCATTCGCGCGGAAGTCTTCCGAGCGCGGGTTCAGTTTCGATTCGATGATCGGCATCGACGGGGCTCCGTTCGCGTGACGTGGGGCGTTACATCGTTTCCGCGAACAGCTCGCGGCCGATCAGCATCCGGCGGATCTCGCTCGTGCCGGCGCCGATCTCGTACAGCTTCGCATCGCGCCACAGGCGGCCGACCGGGTATTCGTTGATGTAGCCGTTGCCGCCGAGGATCTGGATCGCCTCGCCGGCCATCCACGTCGCCTTCTCGGCCGTGTAGAGGATCACGCCCGCGCAGTCCTTGCGCACCTGGCGAATGTGGTCGCTGCCGGCCGAGTCGAGATGGCGGCCGACCGCGTACAGGTATGCGCGGCAGGCCTGGAACGTGGTGTACATGTCGGCGACCTTGCCCTGGATCAGCTGGAATTCGCCGATCGCCTGGCCGAACTGCTTGCGGTCGTGGATATACGGCACCACCGCGTCGAGGCACGCGGCCATGATGCCCGTCGGGCCGCCCGACAGCACTGCGCGCTCGTAGTCGAGGCCGCTCATCAGCACCTTCACGCCGCCGTTGAGCTGGCCGAGGATGTTCTCCTCCGGCACTTCGACGTCCTGGAACACCAGCTCGCCCGTGTGCGAGCCGCGCATGCCGAGCTTGTCGAGCTTCTGCGCGACCGAGAAGCCCTTCATCCCCTTCTCGACGATGAACGCGGTGATGCCGCGCGAGTTGGCTTCGACGTCCGTCTTCGCATAGACGACGAGCGTGTCGCAATCGGGGCCGTTGGTGATCCACATCTTCGTGCCGTTCAGCACGTAGCGATCGCCGCGCTTGTCGGCGCGCAGCTTCATGCTGACGACGTCGGAGCCGGCGTTCGGCTCGCTCATCGCGAGCGCGCCGATGTGTTCGCCCGACACGAGCTTCGGCAGGTATTTCTGCTTTTGCGCTTCCGTGCCGTTGCGGTGGATCTGGTTCACGCACAGGTTCGAGTGCGCGCCGTACGACAGGCCGATCGATGCCGATGCGCGCGAGATCTCTTCCATCGCGACCATGTGCGCGGTGTAGCCCATGTTTGCGCCGCCGTATTCCTCGGCCACCGTCATGCCGAGCACGCCGAGATCGCCGAACTTCTTCCACAGATCCATCGGAAACTGGTCGGTGCGGTCGACCTCGGCCGCGCGCGGCGTGATTTCCTTCGCCGCGAACGTCGCGACGGCGTCGCGCAGCATCTCGATGTCTTCACCGAGCATGAATTGCACACCGGGCAGGTTGATCATGTCTCCTCCGTCTCCAGAAAGTGTGTGGCATTCACCGATTTCTGAGTTTCGCTCAAATCGAATGAACACCTCGATTCATTGACTAATACCGCGGAAATTTTGCACAGTTTCGCGCCTCGTCGGGTTCGACGTCAATAGTTTTTTGAGTGACACTCAGATATCATCCCGAGATGACAGCCGCTACCGCCGATACCATGACCGCCACCGTCAAAGCCGACCGCGCCGATACCTCGCGCGCACCCGCCGGGCGCAAATCCCAGCAACGCGTGCAGGACATCCTGCGCGCCGGCCGGGAAGTGTTCGCCGAAAAAGGTTACGAGCATGCGACGGCCGCCGAGATCGCGCAGCGCGTGGGCGTGTCGGAGGCGACGGTATTCAGCTACTTCCGCGGCAAGCGGGAGCTGTGTGCGCGCGTCATCGCGGATTGGTACGACGAAAACATCGCCGCGTTCGAGGCAGGGATGCCGCAGGACGCATCGGTACAGCAGCAGTTCGCGTTCATCGTGCGCACCCACCTGCGGCTGATGCTGGTGAACGGCACGGGCCTGTGCGCGCTGGTGCTGTCGGAAGGCCGCGCGAAGCAGCACGCGCTGAGCGACGAGCTCACCGCGCTGCAGCGCCGCTACACCGCGCCGCTGATGGACGTGCTCGCGCGCGGCCAGGCGGCCGGGCAGGTGCGCACCGACCTGCCGCTGAGCCTGCTGCGCTCGATGGTGTTCGGGCCGGTCGAGCACGTGCTGTGGGATGCCATCCTCGGGCACCGCAAGCTCGACACGGAAACGACGGCCACGCAGCTCGTCGATATGCTGTGGGCCGCCGTGCAGCCGCCGGCGCCGGAACAGGCGGCGCTCGTGCGCTTCAGGAACGAAGTGGCGGAAGCCGTGCGGCGGCTGGAAGGCGAAAGCACGCGCGGGTGACGCGGGGCGGGCAGCGCGCCCGCCGCTTCCCCGCCGCTGCGGGGTTCGAGGGCGTTACGACTCGTCGCCGACGCGCAGCGGCGCGCGGCTCTGCTCGTTGTTCAAATGGACGAACTTGCGCAACAGGCGCATCAGTTCCTGCGAATCGTCCTCTCCCATTCCGTCGAACAGGCCGGCACGCAGTTCCTTCACCGACGGAATCAGGTGCGTGAGCAGTTCGACGCCCGCCGGCGTCAGCAGCAGGCGGCGCTGCCGCCGCGGCAGCACTTCGCGCACGATCAGCCCTTTCGCTTCGAGCCGGACCGCGAGATCCGCGGTCGTCGACGTGTCGAGCGCGACCCGCTGCGCGAGCGTCACCTGATCGAGCCCTGGGCACTCGTACAGCATCCGCAGGACCGCGTACTGCACCGGCGTCACGTCCCGGCCCAGCTTCTCGTAGAACATCGCAACCGCGATCTGGTGTGCGCGCCGGATCAGGTGCCCGGGTTCGTCGTACAGATCGAGCGGGAAAACCGGCAGGTCGGCGGGATTCGTTTTTTCCATGAATGAGTCGATGACATAAGCGGCGCATGCCGGTTGCACGCGCCGACGGCATGGCGCTGCCTCGCGCCATTTCCCGGGAAAACCAGTATACCGCCCGCCTTGCTCCAGCCAATCTCGATGAGTACACTGAATCTCATTCAGTACACGGAATGAAGAGATGCCGCGTACCGGCGGCATCGACCTGAAGGAGACGACGAACGTGTTTCTCAAGAACGCTTGGTACGTGGCATGCACGCCCGATGAAATCGACGGCAAGCCGCTGGGCCGCAAGATCTGCAACGAGTCGATGGTGTTTTACCGCGCGGCGGATGGCCAGGTCGCCGCGCTGGAGGATTTCTGCCCGCATCGCGGTGCACCGCTGTCGCTCGGATTCGTGCGCGACGGCGTACTCGTGTGCGGCTATCACGGGCTGGAAATGGGCTGCAACGGCAAGGCGGCCGGCATGCCGGGCCAGCGTGTCGGCGGCTTCCCGCCGATTCGCAGCTTCCCGGCGATCGAGCGGTACGGATTCATCTGGGTCTGGCCGGGCGATGCGGCGGCAGCCGATCCCGCCAGACTGCCCGCGCTCGCGTGGGCGGAAGACCCGGCCTGGGCCCACGGCGGCGGCCTGTATCACATCCGCTGCGACTACCGGCTGATGATCGACAACCTGATGGATCTCACGCACGAGACCTACGTGCATGCGACGAGCATCGGCCAGAAGGAAATCGACGAAGCGCCGCCGAAGACGACGAGCCACGGCGACGAAGTCGTCACGAGCCGCTTCATGGAGAACGTGATGCCGCCGCCGTTCTGGCGGATGGCGCTGCGCGGCAACGGGCTCGCCGACGACGTGCCGGTCGATCGCTGGCAGATCTGCCGCTTCACGCCGCCGAGCCACGTGATGATCGAAGTCGGTGTCGCGCATGCGGGCCACGGCGGCTACGACGCGCCGGCCGACCTGAAGGCATCGTCGATCGTCGTCGATTTCATCACGCCCGAGACGGACACCTCGATCTGGTACTTCTGGGGGATGGCGCGCAACTTCCGGCCCGACGATCACGCGCTGACCGCCGAGATCCGCGAAGGCCAGGGCAAGATCTTCGCCGAGGATCTCGAGATGCTCGAGCGCCAGCAGCGCAACCTCGAGCAGTGGCCGGACCGCAAGCTGCTCAAGCTCAACATCGACGCGGGCGGCGTGCTGTCGCGCAAGGTGATCGAGCGGCTGCTCGCCGACGAGAACGCGTCGAGCCCGCAGCGCCCCGTGATTCCGGTCGCGCAGATCAAGGAGGCGTCATGAGCACCGCGACGCTGACGGTCCGGGTGGCCCGCAAGTGGCAGGAAGCGCGCGACATCTGCGGCTTCGAATTCGTCAGCGATGACGGCTCGCCGCTGCCGCGCTTCGACGCCGGCGCGCATATCGACGTGCATCTGCCGGGCGGGCTCGTGCGCCAGTATTCGCTGTGCAACCACCCGGAGCACGGCGATCGCTACCAGATCGCGGTGCTGCGCGATGCGGAAGGTCGCGGCGGGTCGCGCGCGATTCACGACGCAGTCCGGCAAGGCGATACCGTGCGGATCGGCCTGCCGCGCAATCAGTTTCCGCTCGCGCCCGACGCGCCGCACCACCTGTTGCTCGCAGGCGGGATCGGCGTCACGCCGATCCTCAGCATGGCGGAACGGTTGCACTCGTCCGGCGTCGCGTTCGACATGCATTACTGCGCGCGCTCGACCGACCGCATGGCATTCGTCGAGCGGATCAACGCGGCCGGGTTTCGTGATCGTGCCCGCTTCCACGTCGACGACGGCGCGCCCGAGCAACGCTTCGACCTGGCCGCCGTGCTCGCCGCGGCGCCCGAAGGCACGCACCTGTATGTATGCGGGCCGCGCGGCTTCATGGATGCGGTGCTGAACGCCGCGCGCGAGCGCGACTGGGCGGAAGCGCGACTGCACTACGAGTTCTTCGGCGGCGCGGTTGCGGCGTCCGGCGCGGATCGCGCGTTCCAGGTGCGGATCGCGAGCAGCGGCCAGGTGATCGACGTGCCGGCCGAATGCACGGTCATCGCGGCGCTGGCGGCAAACGGCGTCGACGTGCTGACGTCGTGCGAGCAAGGCGTCTGCGGCACGTGCTTGACACGCGTGCTGCAAGGCGAGCCCGATCACCGCGATGCGTACCTGACCGACGAGGAAAAAGCCGCCGGCGACCAGTTCATGCCCTGCTGCTCGCGAGCACGAACCGACCTGCTGGTACTCGATCTGTAGACGGATACGCCCGACACGAGGCGGCCGACCACAATACTGGAGACGATCAATGGAGCAACATGCCGGGCCATCAATCAATACTGCTAAATTCCCGGTCGGCCGATGGTGGGTCGCCGCGCTGTCGACCGAACTGACGGACAAACCCATCGCCCGCACGCTGCTCGGCCATCCGGTCGTCCTGTTCCGGTTGCCGTCCGGGGAAGTCGGTGCGCTGGAGGATCGCTGCTGCCACAAGTCGCTGCCGCTGTCGTGCGGCTCGCTCGAAGCGCGCGGCCTGCGCTGCGGCTATCACGGCCTGCTGTTCGACCGCGGCGGCGCATGCGTGGAGATTCCCGGGCAGGACCGGATTCCGGCCACGGCATGCGTGTCGTCGTATCCGGTGCAGGAGCAGGACGCGATCGTGTGGATCTGGATCGGCGCCGACGCGCACGCTCGACCGACCTGCGCGCCGCCGCGGTACGCGTTCCATACGGATCCGCAATACCGATTCGGCGGCGGCCATTACCATTACGACGCGCCGTATCAACTGATTCACGACAACCTGATGGACCTGAGCCACCTCGGTTATGTCCATCTGAAGACGATCGGCGGCAACGCGCCGCTGCACATGGGCGCGGAAACCCGCGTCAGCAGCGACGGCGACACGGTGACGCTGGTTCGCCGGATGCCGGATTCCGTCCCGCCGCCGACCTACACCGCCGCATGGCCGTTCGCGGCCCACGTCGATCGCTGGCAGGAAATCGAGTTCCACGTGTCGCACATCCGGATCTGGACCGGCGCGATCGACGCCGGCACCGGCGACCTGCACGATCCGGCGCGCGGTGGCTTCCACATGCGCGGCTTCCACGGCATCACGCCCGAGACGGAAACGACGACGCACTACTTCTGGACTGTCGCAACCAATCCGCAACACGACGTCGAGCGGGTCGCGCAAACGGTCATCGAGCAATCCGCGGCGACGTTCGACGAGGACAAGGCCGTGATCGAAGCGCAATACCGGAATCAGCTGCGCTTTCCGGACCGTCGCCAGCTCGACATTCACGTCGACGCGGGCCCCAATCGTGCGCGACGCGTGATCGAGCGGCTGCTGCGGCAACCCGAACCCGCGTAAGCATCCTGCCGGCGCACCAGCGGTGCCTGCCGGCCGCAGCGGGAAGACTCCGGGAATGCCCGTCAGCCCGCGCATTCGCTTTCATC
Source organism: Burkholderia sp. 4NA327C6 (assembly GCF_005502655.1). Classification (NCBI taxonomy): domain Bacteria; kingdom Pseudomonadati; phylum Pseudomonadota; class Betaproteobacteria; order Burkholderiales; family Burkholderiaceae; genus Burkholderia; species Burkholderia sp. 4NA327C6. Next base: position 29,276 of record NZ_SCNZ01000048.1, read on the forward strand.
CCATCCGTTTCAGCCGGCTTCGATGTCATTCCATTTGATTAGTCATACTACTTTATGAAGGATCTTTGACGTGAGCGCAAATATCCGCAATACGATCGACGAATCCCCGATGAGCGCGTTCCAGATGATGGCGGTCACGGCCTGCGTCGTGCTGAACATGCTCGATGGCTTCGACGTGCTGGCCGTCGCGTTCGCTGCGCCGCACCTGGCGGCCGAATGGAAACTGAGCGGCAAGGAAATCGGCCTGCTGCTGAGTGCCGGTCTCGCCGGCATGGGCATCGGCTCGGTGCTGATCGCGCCGCTGGCCGACCGCGTCGGCCGCCGCCGCATCATCCTGCTCTGCCTCGCCGTGATCTCGACCGGGATGCTCGCCTGCTCGGCCACGCACAGCACGCTGCAACTCGCCGTCGCGCGTGCGTACACGGGGCTCGGCATCGGCGGCATGCTGGCGAGCCTGACCGTCATCAGCGGCGAGTACGCATCGAACAAATGGCGCAGCGCCGCGATCGGCATGCAGTCGACCGGCTACGCGATCGGCGCCACTGCCGGCGGCGTCATCGCCGGCTACCTGCTGTCGACCTGGGGATGGCGCAGCGTGTTCGCGTTCGGCGGCATCCTGACCTTGCTGGCGATCCCGATGGTGCTCGCGCTGCTGCCGGAATCGCTCGATTTCCTGCTGGCGAGGCGCCCCGACGACGCGCTGCAAAAAATCAACCGCATCCTCGCGAGGATGAAGCGCGCACCGATCGACGCACTGCCGAGCGCGACCTCCGCCATCGACACGGCGAGCCCCGCGTCGAACTGGACAGCCGTGCTGCGCGCACCGCTCGCGCGCCGCACGATCGCATTGTGGATCGCGTTCTTCCTCGTGATGGGCAGTTTCTACTTCGTCGTGAGCTGGACGCCGAAGCTGCTGGTCCAGACCGGGCTGTCGGCGTCGCAGGGCGTCACCGGCGGCGTCCTGCTCAACCTCGGCGGCATTGCGGGCGCCTCGCTCTTCAGCCTGCTGTCGACGCGTTTCGGCTTGCGCAACCTGCTGGGCGCGACCCTGTTGCTCGGCGGCGCGCTGATGGTCGTGTTCGGCGCGAACACCGGCTCGCTCGGCATCGGGATGACCGTCGCGGTGTTCCTCGGCGCGGTGATCAATGCGTGCGTGGCCGGCATGTATGCGCTGTCGCCGACGCCATACCCCGCCGAAATCCGCACGACCGGCATCGGCCTCGCGGTCGGCATCGGCCGCCTCGGCGCGATTCTGTCGCCGATGACGGTCGGGGCGCTGCTGGACGACGGCTGGTCCGTGCCCCATCTCTATCTCGCGTTCCTCGTGCCGATGGCCGGCGCGGCAATCGCCGTCGCCGTAGCGGGCTCGCGTGCCGCGACACCGCACCGGCAACGCGACCCGGCGATGTCGTAACACGCAACGCCCGCAGTCTTGCCGATACCCGTCGGCATCCCGGACTCGTCCGGGTCACCATAAAAATCGATAAGTACATCTACATACTGTTTGGAGACAGCCATGAAAACGAAACTGGGCGTCGCGCTCGCGACGGCAATGGCGCTGGCCGGGCCGGCCTGCGCGCAAAGCAGCGTCACGCTGTACGGGATCATCGATACCGGCGTGTCCTACTACAACAACGCAGCACACGGCGGATCGTTCGCGGGCATGCCGACGCTGACCGGCGAGGTGCCGTCACGATGGGGATTGAGAGGCACGGAGGATCTCGGCGGCGGCTATCAGGCCTTCTTCGTCCTCGAAAACGGCTTCCAGCCCGGCACCGGCGCATTGAACTACGGCGGGCGCCTGTTCGGGCGGCAGGCGAACGTCGGCGTGAACAGTCCGTTCGGCGCGCTGACCCTCGGCCGCCAGATGAACATGTCGATGATCGTGCTGACCAATGCCGACGTGATCGGCCCGTCGATTCACTCGATGGCGGATTTCGATTCCTATCTGCCGAACGCGCGCAGCGACAATGCGATCGGCTACAAGGGCACGTTCCACGGCGTGACGCTCGGCGCCACCTACAGCTTCGGCCGCGACGCGGCCGGGCCGGCAGGGCCGTCAGCGACGGGCTGCGCCGGACAGGTGCCCGGCGACATCGTCGCCTGCCGCCAATACACGGCGATGCTCGCGTACGACGCGAGCAACTTCGGGATCGCCGCGTCGCACGACGTGATGCGCGGCGGCGGCGGCGCGCTCGCCCCGCTGAACAATCCGGCGTACACCGACACGCGCGACATCGTCGCCGGCTACGTGAAGATCGGCCCCGCGAAACTCGGCGCAGGGTGGATCCGCCGCAATCTCGCCGCGGCCGAACACCTGCAGGCCGATATCGTGTTCGCCGGCGGCACGTACTATGCGACGCCCTACTTCGCGCTCGACCTTCAGGGCGTACGCTACCTGCAACGCCGCGAAAACGGCGAAGGCGGCACGAATGCCACGCTGCTCGTCGGCCGCGCGAACTATTTCCTGTCGAAGCGGACGACCGTCTACACGTCGGTGGGCTACATGTTCAACAGCACGCTGGCGGCGAACGCGGTCGCCGCCGGCGGGACGGTCGGGACCGGGATGAACCAGCTCGGCGTGATGGCCGGCATCCAGCAGAAGTTCTGAACGCCGGCCCCGGCGCCGGCGCGGGGTCAGTTGGCGAGCCGGCAGTGCGAGAGCTTCAACCCCGGCAGCACCGGCGCATCGATATAGCCTTCGTTCACGCAGCTGAAGCGGAACGCTGCCGACGTGACGAATGGCTTGATCTCGCCGCCGGGGAATTTCGGCTTCAGCGCATCCTGGTCCGCCACGTCGAAATGCGTGTCGAACTGCTCGCCGTCCTTCGTCAGCGCGCCGAAATAGGTGCCGCCCGGATCGCTGCCCATCCGGATCACGGCGCCGACGAACACGAGGCGCTTGCCGTCGTACTTCGTTTTCGCGGCGGCCATGTCCTGCGTATAGGCCTCGATCACGGCGCCGTAACGCGCGTCGATCGCGGGGTCGTTGTCCGATGCGGCGAAGGCGGTCTGGTGAACGCCCGCCAGCATCGTGCACGCCGCAAGCGCGGCCGCCGCGAACGGCGCGGAAATCTTCTTCATGGGTGGTCTCCCGTCTAGCGTGGTGGTTGAAGTGACTGAAGCCCGGCGCAACGCCCGATAAATTCGCTTCCGTGGCTTTAATCGTTCGAATGGCGGAACACGGCTGCGATCACTTCTTCACCCGCGTGGTCGTGCGCGGTGCGCAGCGTCGCGCTGAACGCGACGTGACAGGGAAATGACATGGTGCGGCCCCCGGCTCTCTCATTGAATTTCACTGCTTCTGATTTTGGTCGCTACGGTAACAGACGGCCAACGGCCCGGCAACCGGGGCCCACATGCCGCCGCTCATTTCATTACAATTGCAAATGATTCTCATTCCATATATTATTCGCCTCCCGGTCGTGGCAAAACGCTGTGGCCCGCACCCGATCCTTAGCACTCCGTCTCGCACCGATTCATGCCATCCCGCCGACCACCCCGCCGCGCCCGGACCCTGCGCCCGTGGCGCAAGAGCCTGCCTGCCCTGATCACCCTGTGCGTCGCGAGCGGCACGCATGCGTCCGCCGCCGAACCCGCCGACGCCGAGCCCGCCGCCTCCGCCACCACGCCCGCGCCGCCGGCCGCGCGCGAACTCCCGGCCATCAGCGTCAGCGCATCGGCAACCGCCGATCCGACGGTCGGCTATCAGCCGCGCACCACGAGCATCGCAGGCGGCGACAACCGTTCGATCAAGGAGATTCCGCAATCGGTCGCGGTGGTCAGCAGCAGCGTGATGCAGGACCAGCAGGCGCGCTCGCTCGACGACGTGCTCGGCAACATCAGCGGCGTCACGCAAACGAACACGCTCGGCGGCACGCGCGACGCGTTCATCAAGCGCGGCTTCGGGTCGAACAACGACGGCTCCGTGCTCGTCGACGGCGTGCGCACGCCGGTGCTGCACAGCTATCTGGCAACGATCGACCGCGTCGAAGTGCTGAAAGGCCCGGCTTCGCTGCTCTACGGGATGCAGGATCCCGGCGGCGTGATCAACCTCGTCACGCGCAAGCCGGAAGACACGTTCGGTGGCTCGATCTCCGCCTCCCGCACGAGCCACGGCGGCAGCAGCGCGACGTTCGATCTCACCGGCCCGCTGGGCAAGCCGGGCCGGGTCGCCGGCGGCACGCTCGCGTTCCGGCTGACCGGGCAATACGACACGAGCCGCTACTGGCGCAGCTTCGGCCGCCAGCGCGACGCGCTGATCGCGCCCGCGCTGTCGTGGCACGACGCGAACACGTCGATCGACGTCAGCTACCAGTACGTCGACTACACGACGCCGTTCGATCGCGGCACCGTGCTCGTGAACGGCCAGCTCGACGATGCGCTGCGCTATCGCCGCTACGAGGAGGCGTGGTCTCAAAGCAGCGGCATCCAGGAAACGCTGCGTGCGCGCATCGAGCACCGCTTCTCCGATGCGTGGCGCGTGCGTGCGACCTACGGCTGGGGCCGCGATCGCTACGATCAAACCATCACTCGCGCCAACGCGTTCAACAGCACGACCGGCGCACTGACGCGCTCGTCCGACGCGAACCTCGGGCGCAACGATTCCGACCAGATCGCGACCCTCGGCCTGCTCGGCAACGTGACGCTCGCCGGGATGAATCACGCGATCTACATCGGCGGCGAATACGAGCGGCAGCGCAGCTTCCGCGGCGACACGATCCGTGGCAAGGCGACCAAGGGCTTCAACCTGTACGACCCCGTGTACGACCTGCTCGCACCGGGCGGCATACCCATCCCGAAGCAAAGCGATTCGCGCTCGGTGGTGCATGCGTATTCGATGGTCGTGCAGGACTCGGTGAAGCTCACCGATCGCCTCACCGCGGTGGGCGGGCTGCGCTGGGAAAACTGGCAGCAGGAATCGGGGATGGGGCGGCCGTTCGTATTCGCCGATCGTTCGCGCGGCACCGTGTGGCTGCCGCAGTTCGGGCTCGCGTATGCGCTCACGCCGGCGCTGACCGCCTATGCGAACGTGAGCCGCTCGTTCAAGCCGAACGTCGCCACGAACGTCGCGGCGCCGCTCGCACCGGAATACGGCCGCGTGCTCGAGGCCGGGCTGAAGTTCAGCCTGAAGCCGGCGATCACCGGCACGCTCGCGGTCTACCAGATCGACAAGCGCAACGTCGCGGTCACGGTCGCCGACCTCACGTCGACGATCGGCACCGCGCGCTCGCGCGGGATCGAGCTCGACGTCGCCGGGCAGATCACGCGCCACCTGAGCGTGATCGGCAGCTATGCGTACACGAATGCGACCGATCGCGACAGCAACACGCCGCTAACCAACGTTGCGCGCCATACGGGCAGCCTCTTCGCGGTATACGACACGGCGATCGCGAACCTGCCCGGCCACTGGCGCTTCGGCGGCGGCGCACGTCTGGTCGGCACACGCTCCGGCGACACCGCGAACAGCTTCACGCTCCCCGGCTACGTGACCGTCGATGCGTTCGCGGCCTACGAAACGACGATCGGCAAGTTCCCGACGCGCTTCCAGCTCAACGTGAAGAACCTGCTCGACAAGACTTACTACCCGTCGAGCAACAACAACCTGATCATCGCGGTCGGCGAGCCGCGGCTCGTCACGCTGACGACGACGGTGTCGTTCTGATGGTCTGACGTTCCGATGGCCTGATGCGTGCGTGGGCCGGCCGGCAAGCGGCGGCCCACGTTCAATGCCTGCATCGACAGGCACGCTCTCGTCGCGGCCCACTCGTTCCACTATTTGCCGCGATATCCGCTAAGACCGCGACCTGCATTCGTTTCCGAGTGCGACTCACGCTCCAGACTTGACCGCATTGTCGGACTGATGCTCGTCAAAGGGGAATGCCATTCTTGTTCTGCGTGCCGTACGCGACCGCACGGCCTGCACGTTCACGGATGCCAGCGATACACGATCATGCTCGTGCCGTTGTAGTTGTCCTTCGTGATCACGTATTCGCCGGTCGAGCGCAGGTATGCGCGGATCCCGTACATCGAGTCGACGTCGTTGCCGACGTCCATCGCCGACGTGTTCGAGTTCGTCAGCGTCGTCACGAGCGCCCCCGTGTTGAGATCGAACACGTCGACGTTCGGCACGGTGTGCACGTAGCCGACGAACAGATAGTGGCCGGCCGCCGCGATCGACTTCGGGTTCGCACTGGTCAGGTTGATCACCGGGTTCGGTGCGGTCGTGTTGCCGTTCTTCCAGCCGTGATAGACCTCGATGTGCCCGTTCATCGCGGTCCAGTCCCAGTTGTTCGCGAGGCCCTGTGCGAGGATCATCGTGTCACTGTCCGCCTGGTAGATGATCCGCGTGGTCGGCGCCACGGTGCTCGGCACGGGCGTCGTCACCGGCTTGCCCCATGACGGCTTGCCGTTCGCATCGAAGCCCGTCATCGGGTAGCGGGTAATCGCGTTGGAGCCGTTCAGCCCGGCCCACACGTCGCCGTTGCCGTCGATGTCGAAACCGGTCGTGACCTGCAACGTCGTGTTGAACGGCTTGCCCGGCAGCGAGCCGGCCGGGTTCGCTATGTAGCCGGTCGCCGGCGTGAAGTAGTAGAAATTGAAGTTGCCGGGGTTCTGGCCGGACGCGACGAGAATCCGGTTGCCGCCCACCATCACGAGCTGGCCGAAGTGCTGGCCGCGCTGGTAGTCGTTCATGTCGAGGCGCGGGTCCTTCGGATAGGTGAACGGGTCGACCGTGTTCGCGACGAACGTGCCGCCCGCCGAGCCCGTATAGACGTTGTTGCCGCTGTAGAAGAACGCGCCGTCGGTCGCCGGGTCCGGCGCGGCGATCGCCTCGAAGTTCAGCGCCTGCAGCTTCCATTGCAGCGCGCCCGTCGGGCTGTACGAATGAAGATCCGTGCTGCCGTTGCGCCCGAGATCCCAGCCGCCGCCCCACGCGTTGTTGAGCACGTACAGGTTACCGCCCGAATCCTTGCCGATGCCGACCACGCGCGTGAAGCGCTTGTCGCCGACCTGCCCCTTGATGCCCGAGGTCGTGTCGAGATAGCCGCCCTGCACGCCGAACGTGCCGACCTGCTGCGGCAGCCCGGCGAGGCTGTAGAGCTTGATGTTCATGTCCGGGCCCTGGTCGCCCACCAGCAACTGCCCCGTCGACGCGTCGAAATACAGCGCCGACGGCCGCGCGCCGGCCGCCATCTGGATCGTGTTCAGCAGCGTGCCGGTCGCGCTGTACTGCACGACCGCGCCCGCGCTCATGCGCGCGACCCACAGATTGCCCGCCGCATCGAGCGCCAGCGCGCCGGGACCGGTCACGGCGATGTCGCGCTGCCAGACGCCGTCGGTCGTATAGACGCGCACACGGTTGCCGTAGAAATCGCTCGCATACAGCAGGTTGCCGGCCGTCGCGAGGCCGGTGATCACGTCCGGGTTCGGGAGGCCCGTCCACGTGCTGACCGGGATACGCAGGTCGCGCTGGTTCGTGCTGCGGTTGTAGCGGCCCACCGAGCCGCTGCCGAAGTTGCGGTTGTAGCCGAGCGCGACGAAGATCGACGTCGCGTTGCCCGTAATCGCGCCGCCCTGGAATTCGTCGTGGATGCCGATCGTGCCCATCGGCTGACCGTTCTGATAGAGCGCAACGCCGCCCGCGTTCTCGTCCCAGCGCGACGACGTGTAGATCACACCCTCGGGCGCGACCCACATCGAGCGCGCGGCATTGCCCACGTGCTGGGCCAGCGTGCCGTACGTGTTCGCGAGCCAGTCGGTCGAATATGTCACCTGCGCGTGACTCGCGGGCGCCAGCATCGCCATGCACATTCCCAGCAACGCCGCCCGAATTTGTTTCATTGACATGAATAATGCTCCCGAACGTTCAATTGTCGACACTGTAAATCGCGGCGCATGAAATATTGGTGATTCCGGCTAAAACGCATTCGCCGTCACCCCCGAATTATTCACGCCGTTCTTTTTACCGTCCGGCGCTTTTCCGTCAACGATGGTCAAACCCGCTCACCGCGCCGCGACGGCTTGCCGGCCGCACGGTCTGGGTGCTTTTTCCCCGGCATTTTCTTCCGGGTCACTCAAAGAAAATGCGTCATTTTTTCTGAAATATCCGCATTACCTTTTTCATTCCCCCGGAAATGGGCTCGATGATTACAAATCGAAATTAAAATGAAAGAGAAAAAATATTATCCGGCGCGATCGCGTCGTCGCGATTCAGCGCAGCGGCATGTGGCATGCGGCGAGCGGAAAGGAAGAACAGGGAAAAGACAGGGGACACCGCGCGCCGGCCGTGCCGGCACGCGGCCGCGATCGTTCAGTTCGCTTCGTCGAGCGTCGGGCCGTCCCACCCGTCGAGGAATTTCGGCAGCGCATCGACGACGTCGATCACGCTGTGCCGGTAGAACAGGTGCATCGTCGGCCGCAGGTCGTCGGGCAGTTGCCCGCCGTGCGCACGCGCGGCCAGGCTGTTCGGCACGACACGCATGCCGAGCCGGTTGGTGCCGCACACGATCTCGCCGCACGACGCGCAGTACGTGCGCGACATCGACTTCGACGGATGCGGGAACGTCGCGCTTGCGCCTTCGACGGTAACCTGCTCCGGCGGCCACGCGGTCGCCGACAGCACTGGCGTGCCGTAAAAATCGCGGCAGGTCGCGCAATGGCAGTTCGCGCGCGCCGCCGGCTCGCCGCGCAGCGTCACGGTGACGGTTCCGCACAGGCAACTCGCGGAATGCGTTCGGGTCATGTCGTCTCCTCCAGGAAAGGAGGCGACAGTATAGGAGCCTGCGTGCAACGTTGCCGGCATCGGCTGCGGGCAACGTTGCGGCCGCAACGATCGCTGCGCGTCAGAACTTCTGACGCAGGCCGAGGCTGACGATGGCCTGCGAGCGCGAATCGGACGAGTGGCCGTTTGCCTTGTCCGATACCGACGCCGTCGCGGCCACCGGCCGGCCCAGCGCGTCGAGCGTCATGCCCGATGCATGCTGGTACGCGCCGAGCAGGTACACGCTGGTGCGCTTCGACAGGTCATACACGGCGCCGAGCGTGACGTTGTGATACTGCGCGCGGTCGTCCACGCCGTCGACGTCGCTGCCGCGCGTGTAGCTGTAGCCGGCGAACAGTTGCGTCTGCGGGCGCACGTTCCAGCGCGTGAACACGCCCGCGACGTTGAACGTCGCGTGGCCCGTGAACAGCGACTGGCCGCCGCTGCGGTACTGCACGTTGCTGTAGTTCACGCCGACGACGGCCGGGCCGAAGTCGTAGGTCGCGCCGGTCGCGATGATCTGCTGCGACTGAGCGCTCGCATAGCCTTCGTTGATCGACGAGTTGAACAGCCCGTCGTCGGTGCTCTGCCACTTGCCGGCCGTCGGGTCGGTCGCGCCCGTCTTGCTGTTGTCCGAGCGCTCGTAGCCGACGCCGACGCGCAGCGGTCCCGCCGCGTAGGCCGCGCCGACGCTCCACGTGTTGCGCTGCTTCATGCTGCCCGGCTGGCTGCCGAAGCCGTACAGCGCGCCGAACGTGAAGCCCGAGTAGCTGGCGCTCGTGTACTTGATCGAGCTGTCGACCCGCGCGGTCTGGTCGAGGTCGTCGATGTCGCCCGGGTGCGCGCCGAAGCCGCCGATGTACGACGACGGGCCGACCGGGCTCACGAAATCGTCGAGCGACGTGTACTGGCGGCCGAGCGTGACCGTGCCGTAGCGGTCGCTGCCCACGCCGACGAACGCCTGGCGGCCGAACTGGCGGCCACCCTGCCCCGACGTGCCGTTCGCGATGTCGAAGCCGTTCTCGAGGACGAACAGCGCGCGCATCCCGCCGCCGAGATCCTCGGAACCCTTGATCCCCCAGCGGCTGCCGGACAGGTTGCCGGTCGTGAGCCCGACGCTCGAATGGCCGGTGTACGCGCTCGCGGAGCCGACCCGCTCGTTGCTGCGGTAGGTCACCCCCGCATCGACGATGCCGTACAGCGTGACGGAGCTTTGCGCGGCGGCGAGGCCCGCGAGCGAGAGCAGCAGCGGGGCTGCGATCAGTTGCTTGTTCATGGTTGTCGTGTCTCCGGGCGTTGAACCCGTTGTTCTGTCTGTCAGTTGCGAGTAGCGCGCGGGCGGCGAGATCCGCCGGCGGTGCGAGGCCGGCGGCGTCCGCGCGCGACGACGCGGCGGGCATGCCCGCTGCGGCCGCCATGGTAGATGGAACCGGTTTCCATCGAAAGCGGAATAATGAAAACAGTTTCTTGCCAAAATCGAGATAGTCGGACGGGCAGCCTGGTGCGCAGCGCGCCGCACCTGTACAGCCCGGGTGGGCGCAACCGATAATCGAACGCGCGCCATCCATCGGGAGTGCCTTCATGCATGAAACGACCCTGCTGATCTTCGCCGCCGTCGCGTTCGTCGGTATCGCGACTCCCGGCCCGACCGTGCTGCTCGCGCTGACCAACGGCTCGCGCTACGGTGTGCGCCGCGCGGCCTACGGCTTCGCGGGCGCGATGCTGTCCGACTTCGTGCTGATCGTCGCGGTCGCGCTCGGCCTCGGCGCGCTGCTGATGGCGTCGGCGTTCTGGTTCTCGGTGGTGAAGTGGCTCGGCGCCGCATATCTCGCTTACGTCGGCATCCGGCTGCTGATGTCGAAGGGGGCGCTCGACGTCGCCGCCGCGCACGATGGCCACGCATCCGGGCGCAACGCGTCGATCTTCGCGAAGAGTTTCCTCACCGCGGTGACGAACCCGAAAGGCTATCTGTTCTTCTCCGCCTTCCTGCCGCAGTTCCTCGATCCGTCCGCGCCGCTCGCGCCGCAATACGTCGCGCTCGCGGTCACGTTCGCACTGCTCGACGGGGTCGTGATGTTCGGCTACGCGCTGCTCGGCGCCCGCGCGGTGCGGCTGCTGAAGCGCGCGGGGGCGCTGTGGCTCGAGCGCACGTGCGGCGCGATGCTGCTCGCGCTCGCCGGGTCGCTGGCGCTGTATCGGCGTCATGCGGCATAGGCGCGGATGCGGATGAGAGTCGCTACGCCGCCCCGCTCCGGCTTTCCCGGCCTGTCGCTGCGCCAGATCGAACGCGCCGACCTCGGCGCGTGGTACGCGTATCTGACGAACCCCGACGTCTACCGCCATACGAGCTGGAACCTGCGCTCGCCCGACGATCTGCTTCCGCTGTTCGACGCCATCGATTCGACGGACCCCGATTCGATCCGGCGTCTCGCCGTGATCGACGACGCATCGGGCGCCCTCGCCGGGACGATCGGCCTGCATACCGTATCGACCGTGAACCGCTCGGCGGAGATCGCATACGATCTCGCGCCGTCGCACTGGGGGCGCGGGATCGCGAGCGCGCTGTGCGAGGCCGTCACCGCGTGGGCATTCGCCGATGGCGGCTTCATGCGCATGCAGGCCGTCGTGCTGACCGGCAACGCAGGCTCCGCGCGTGTGCTGCAGAAGTGCGGCTACCGGTACGAAGGGCTGTTGCGCGCATACAAGATGGTGCGCGGCACGCCGGGCGATTTCGCGATGTACGCGCGCCTCGCGACCGACTGACCGCGCCCCGCGGCTTCAGACCCGCGGCTTGACGTACAACCGCTCACCGCTTCGCGTGCGCTCGCCATTGGACGGCCTGCGCCGAATTGGCGACAATCGCCGTTCCCTTCCCCGACGCTCCGCCATGAAAATCGCCGCGCTGTCCGACATCCACGGCAACCTCGCCGCGCTCGACGCGGTGCTCGACGACGTCCGCCGCCGCGGCGCCGACGTGATCGTCAATCTCGGCGACATCCTGTCGGGCGCGCTCCATCCGCCCGAAACGGCCGACCGCCTGATCGCGCTCGACCTGCCGACCATCAAGGGCAATCACGAACGGCAGTTGCTCACCGGCGATCGCGAATCGATGCGGCTGTCGGATCGCTGGGCGCACGACACGCTGCGCGCCGATCATCTGGCATGGATCGCCGCGCTGCCCGAACGCATGACGCTCGGCGACGACGTGCTGATGGTGCATGGCACGCCCGACAGCGACCTCGTCTATTTCCTCGAAACGGTCACGCCCGACGGCTGCCGCGCGGCCACGCCCCATGAAATCGCGCGGCGCGCGGGCGACGAACCTGCATCGCTGATCCTGTGCGGCCACACGCACATCCCGCGCACCGCCAAGCTCGACGACGGCCGGCTGATCGTCAACCCGGGCAGCGTGGGGCTGCAGGCATACACCGACGACCTGCCGCATCCGCACCGCATCGAGACGGGCTCGCCGCATGCGCGCTACGCGATGGTGTCGCGCACGGCCGCCGGCTGGAACGTCGAATTCCACGCGGTCGAATACGACTGGCACACGGCGGCCGCCACCGCGGCATCGCGCGGGCGCGACGACTGGACCGTCGCACTGCGCACCGGCCGGTGCTGACACGCGCGCCGCGCCACCCCGATTCACTTCATTCACCGGAAAACCGCACCGTCATGCCTGTTCCGTCACAACTGCTCTTCCTGCCCGGCGCATCGGGCAGCACCGCCTTCTGGCAACCGCTCGCCGGCCTTCTCGAGCATCCGGCCGAGCGCCGGATCGTCGGCTATCCGGGCTTTGGCGACACCCCGCGCGATCCGGCCGTCGACGATTTCGACAGCCTGGTGCGTCATGTTCTGGAAACGATCGACCGGCCGACCGCCGTCGTCGCGCAATCGATGGGCGGCGTGATCGCGATGCGTGCGGCGCTCGACAAACCCGAACTGATCACGCACCTCGTGCTGACGGTCACGTCCGGTGGACTCGACATGGCCGGGCTCGGCGCGCAGGACTGGCGCACCGGTTTCGCGGAAGCCAACCCGCAGCTTCCCGACTGGTTCCTGACGTTCCGTGCCGACCTGTCGCAGGAGATCGGGCGCATCGCACAGCCGACGCTGCTGCTGTGGGGCGACGACGATCCGATCAGCCCCGTCGCGGCTGGCCGGCGCCTGCTCGAACGGTTGCCCGACGCGCAGTTGCACGTCGTGCCGGGCGGCCGGCACGATCTCGCGGCCGTGCATGCGGCGACGCTCGCGCCGCTCGTTGATGCGCATCTGCAGCGCGGGTGACGTCGAGCGCTTCGGTTTCGGTTTCGGCTTCAACGTCAGCTTCGGTTTCATCACGAACCCGAAACCGCGCCGCTTACGCACCGTATCCCGTCACCCCGCATTCCTCAGCGTCAGCCGCGCCTCGAGGCCGCCGCCGTCCGTCCGGTTGGTCAGCGTGAGCGTGCCGCCCATCGCCAGCGCGAGCTGCCGCGCGATCGCGAGGCCGAGCCCCGTGCCGCCCGTCTCGCGGTTGCGCGACGTCTCCACGCGCCGGAACGGCTCGAACACCGCGTCGAGCTGATCGTCCGGAATGCCGGGCCCGCGGTCGAGCACGGCGATCACCGCGCCGCCGTCCGGCGCGGCGTGCACGTCGATCTCGGCCGCGCCCGCGAACTTCAGCGCGTTGTCGACGAGGTTGCCGACGATGCGGCGCAGCGCCTTCGGCCGCGTGACGAGCGCGAGCGGCGCGCGGCTGTGCAGCGCGACGTCCTGCCCCGCATCCGTGTAGTCGCACACGATGCTGTCGAGCAGCGCGTCGAGATCGATACGGCGCGCGGCTTCCTCGTTGCCGTGCAGCGTCCGCGCATACGCGACGCCCTCCTTCACCAGATGCTCCATCTCGAGCAGGTCCTGGCGCAGCTTCGCGCCCTGCGCGTCGTCCTCCATCATGTCGGCGCGCAAGCGCATCCGCGTGATCGGCGTCTGCAGGTCGTGCGAGATCGACGCGAGGATCTGCATGCGCTCGGCCATGTACTGCGCGATGCGATCCTGCATCGCATTGAACGCCCGGGCGGCGCGCGCGACTTCCGACGGCCCGCCCTCGTTCAGCCGCTCGCCCTTCAGGTCGGGGCCGAGCGCATCGGCGGCCTGCGCGAGCTGCTTGAGCGGCCGGGTCGCGAGCCGTACCGCGAGCCAGCAGCACGCGGCCAGCACCGCGAGCTGCAGCGCGAGCACGACCGGCAGCCAGCCCGACAGCGGCACCGTCGACATCGGATGGATGTCGATCGTCAGCGGCGAACCGTCGGTCAGGCGCAGATGCACCTGCAGATGTTCGCGGTCGCCGGGAATCGCGTTCGCGGTCAGCGGGTAGTCGCCGCCGATGCCGTCGGAGATCGAGCGCTCGACGCGCGCCGACAGCCGCGCTTCCGGCGGCGTGCCGGTCTCGCCGGGCCCGAGGATGAACGTATAGCTGCGCCGCGCGAGGCGCGGCAGCCACGCGGCCCGCTCGGCGGGCGGCAGGTGGTCGAGCAGCGCGACCGAGCTCGCGACCTCGCGCTCGATGTAGCCCATCATCAGGTTGGTGGTCGCCTGGTCGCGCTCGGTCATGGTGAGCCAGAACGACAGCGTCTGCGCGAGCGCAAGGCCCACGCACAGGATCAGCGCGAGCCGCGCGAACAGCGAGCGCGGCCAGTGCCACGGCATGCGCGCGCTCATGGCGTACCGTCGACGGCGGTCACGGCCGACGAGAACACGTAGCCCTCGTTGCGCAGCGTCTTGATGTAGCGCGGCTCGCGCGCGCCGTCGCGCAGGCGCTGACGCAGCCGGCTCACGAGCAGGTCGATCGACCGGTCGAACGGATCGGATTGCCGACCCTGCGTGAGATTGAGCAACTGGTCGCGCGTCAGCACGCGCTGCGGGTTGTCGAGGAATACGCGCAGCAGCCGGTATTCGGCGCCGCTCAACGCGACCAGCGTGCCTTCCGCATCGAGCAGGTGGCGCCCGGTCGTGTCGAGCCGCCATTCGCCGAACGCGAGCATCTCCGCGGTTTCCGTCACCTGCATGCCGGGCGGCAGCATGCGCGCGCGGCGCAGCACCGAGCGGATCCGCGCGAGCAGTTCGCGCACCGCGAACGGCTTGGCCAGGTAATCGTCCGCGCCCATCTCGAGGCCGATGATGCGGTCGGTTTCCTCGCCGCGTGCGGTCAGCATCAGCACGGGCACCGTGCGGAACTTGCCGGCGCGCAGGTCGCGGCACAGCGTGAGGCCGTCCTCGCCGGGCATCATCAGGTCGAGCACGATCAGGTCGGGCGCGCCGTCGTCCAGCACGTTGCGCATCTCGCGGCCATTCGCGGCCAGCGAGACGCGCATGCCGTTCTTCTCCAGGTAATCCGCGATCAGTTCGCGGATCGCGCGGTCGTCGTCGACGATCAGCACGTGGTCGATCTTGTCCATGAGTCGGTGTCGAGGTATTCGGGCAGGTGATGTCCGCTTTTATACCGCACGGCGGGCAGGCGTTTGTATCCCAATGTATCGCGCCGCCGCGACGACACACAACATTGCACACGCGTGGCTCGCCGGACACATCGCAGATACGTCGGCGCCGCCTAATGGGGCCTGTCGAAACCCGTCCGGCCGCCGCCACCGAGCGCCGGCCTCCCGCTCAGGAGAACGCCATGCTGCCCCGATTCAAGATCGCCGCCCTCGTCATCGCCCTTGCCGCCACAGCCGGGCTCGCCGCCTTCGCGGGCACCCGCGACGACGCGGGCATGCCGGCTTCGCAGGCCGGCACGGCCGCGCCCGATTTCACGGGCATCGACCGCTGGCACAACAGCCCGCCGCTGACGCTCGGCCAGTTGCGCGGCAAGGTCGTGCTCGTCGATTTCTGGACGTACTCGTGCATCAACTGCATTCATACGATTCCGTACGTGAAGGAGTGGGACCGGAAGTATCGCGACCAGGGGCTCGTCGTGGTCGGCGTGCATACGCCCGAGTATCCGTTCGAGCGCGACGCGAAGAACGTCGCCGATGCGATCAAGCGCTTCGATATCCGCTATCCGGTCGCGCAGGACAACCGCTACGATACGTGGCGCGCTTACGGCAACGAGTACTGGCCCGCGCTGTACCTGATCGACGCGAACGGGAAGGTCGTCTATACGCGCTATGGCGAAGGCGGGTACGACAAGACCGAAGCCGCGATTCGCACCGCGCTCGCGCAGGCCGGTGAAGGCGCGAAGGGCACGACGCGCACGCAGTGACGGGCCGGTGCGCGGGCGTGGCGCTTGCCCGCACATGCCTGCCCGTCACGGGCGCTCACCCGCGCTTCGCGTCGGCCGCCGCGATCATCGCTTCCCCGATCGCGAGGTTGCCGTTCGCGACCAGCGCGTCGCCCGCGCCGCGGATATCGGCCACGTCCTTGTTCTGCCCGAGCTTGCGTTTGCCGACGAGCCGCGTGATCTCGATCTGCAGCCCGACGATCGCCTGCAGCATCGCGTCGAGATAATCCGCCGGCGCGTCGCCCATCTTCCAAGGCACCGGCTGCGACGCCTCGTGCGTGCGCGTCAGCCGGGCGACCACGCCGCGCACGAACTTCGCGTCGTCGCGCACCGTGATGCGGCCGTGCGCATGCACGACCACGTAGTTCCACGTCGGCACCTGCCGGTGCGCGACATGCTTGCTCGGATACCAGGTCGGCGAGATATACGCGTCGCCCGCGCGGAAGATCACGAGCACCTCGTCGCCGTTCGCAACGTCCTGCCAGACCGGATTCGCGCGCGAGACGTGCGCATGCAGTTCGCCGAGGCCGCCGTCGCCGGGCAGCAGTTCGAACGGGATGTGGTTCGCGTCGAGCCCGTTGGTGCCGTGCGTGATCAGGCTGCCGAACGGATGCTGCACGATCAGCTCGCGCAGCGCGTCGGGGTTGGGTTCGTTGAAATCGGCGGGGACGTACATGTCGGCTCCACGGTCGTGCAGGGGGTGGGAATGGATCGGGCGCTGGCCCGTCATGCGCCGATTGTCGCGCCAAACTGGTTTATTCTGTAGAGCCGGTTTTGAACAAATTCAGCAGACCAGAATCATGGCAAGAACAGCACGGAACGCCGATATCCCGTCGCTCGGCGCGCTCGATCGCGCGGCCGGCGACCTGAGCCGCCAGCTCGCGCAGGCGCTGCGCGAGGCCGTGCGGCGCGGCGACGTCCATCCGGGCGACGCGCTGCCGTCCACGCGGCTGCTTGCCACGTCGCTGCAGGTGGCGCGCGGCACCGTCGTCGATGCGTACGCGCAGCTCGTCGCCGAAGGCTTTCTCGAATCGCGCGGCGGCGCGGGCACGCGCGTCGCAAATGCGCTCGCGCTCGCCGAGCCGCCGCCCGTCGACGCTCCCGAACCGCCTGCGCGGCGCCCCCCGCCGGCGCATACCGGCCTCCCCGAGCCGGCCGCCACCTTCGCGAGGATCGCCGGTGAATTCCGCCCGCTGCCGGCCATGCCGTTCGCGATCTCGGTGCCGATCGGCCACACCGCGCCCGACGACATCTGGCGCCGGCTCGGCAACCGCCTGCGCGCACGCGGCGCCGGTGCACCGTCCGGCTATGCCGATCCGCAAGGCGCGTTGCCGCTGCGCGAAGCGATCGCCGACTACGTGCGCCGCTCGCGCTCGGTGCGCTGCCATGCCGACCAGGTCGTGATCACGAGCGGCACGCAGCAAGGGCTGCATCTCGCGAGTCACGTGCTGCTCGGCGCGGGCGATCAGGCATGGGTCGAGAATCCGGCCTATCGCGGCATCACCGCACTGCTCGACAGCACCGGGCAGCGCGACGCGATGGTGCGGGTGCCGGTCGACGCCGACGGCCTCGACGTCGACGCCGGCATCCGTCTCGCGCCGCATGCGCGGGTCGCATTCGTCACGCCGTCGCACCAGTACCCGCTCGGCATGCCGCTCAGCATGGCGCGGCGCAATGCGCTGCTCGCCTGGGCGCGTGGGCAGCGCGCGTGGGTGGTCGAGGACGACTACGACAGCGAGCTGCGCTACGAAGGCCATCCGTTCCCGTCGCTGCAGGGGCTCGACCCCGACCGCGTGATCTACCTCGGCACGTTCAGCAAGATCCTGTTTCCGTCGCTGCGGCTCGGCTACGTGATCGCGCCCGACGATCTCGTGCCCGCGTTCTGCGGCGCCCGCGTGCTGATGGATCGCCATGCGCCGACTGCCGACCAGCACGTGCTGGCCGCGTTCATCGCGGACGGCCACCTCGACCGCCACATCCGCCGCATGCGCGGCGTGTATGCGGAACAGCGCGCGCTGCTGATCGACACGCTCGGTGCGCGGCTGCCGCGCGAGCGCGCGTGGGTGCAGCAGGGCGACCAGGGGATGCACGTCGTGCTGTGGCTCGCGGAAGGGATTGACGATCTCGACGTAGTCGAGCGCGCCGCGCAAGCCGGCGTCGCGGTGCGTGCCGTGTCGCCGATGTTCGCGCCGGGCACGGCCCGCCCGGGGCTCGTGCTGGGCTTCGGCGGGTTCGGCCGCGCGCAGATGGAAGCGGCCGCGCAGCGGTTGGCGGATGTGGTCGCAATGGCTGCCGACGACGCCGTGCCGCGCTGACCGGACGGCGTCGAACGCTGGCGGGCCGGCCACGATTCGTCGGGAGAATCGCGCCGGGCCGCGCCGTAAAAGGTTGTCGGCGGGCAACAAACGTAATCGTCTGTAAATCCTGCAAGCAAACGGCCATTTTGGCCGGCGTCGCATGGGTGCCGTTTGCTAGGATCGCGCCTCTTCCATCCGCGCTCCTGCCGCCTTGAATCGCTTCGTGCCGCTTCTCCGAGACGCGTGGCTCCGTTGCCGCGCCCGCGTCGTGCCGTTCGCCGCCGCCTGCGGCGCGCGCTTCCGCGCGCTGGGCGCCGGCGCGCTGCATCGCCTGCGTCATCCGACGCGCCGCGGCGTCGCGCTGACGCTCGCCGCGATCCCGGTGCTGGGCCTGCTGGTGCTGCTCGCGTTCGTCCCGTTCACGCCGAGCATCGGCGACATCCGCAAGGCGCGCATCGACCGCCCCGCGCGCGTGCTGTCGGCCGACGGCCAGCTGATCGCCGAATTCCGGCCCGTCAACCGCGAATGGGTGCCGCTCAAGCAGATCTCGCCGCACATGGTCGACGCGCTGATCGCGACCGAGGACCACCGGTTCTACGCGCATCACGGCATCGACTTGCGCCGCACGATCGCAGCCGGGCTGCACACATTCTCGGGCGACCGCCAGGGCGGCTCGACGATCACGCAGCAGCTCGCGCGCAACCTGTATCCGGATGAGGTCGGCCGCGCGCCGACGCTCACGCGCAAGGTGAAGGAGCTGATCACCGCGTTCAAGATCGAGTCGGTGTACAGCAAGGACGAGATTCTCGAGACCTACCTGAACACCGTGCCGTTCCTGTACAACGCGTACGGCGTCGAAATGGCCGCGCGCACCTACTTCGGCAAGTCGGCCGACCAGCTCGACATCGTCGAAAGCGCGACGCTCGTCGGGATGCTGAAGGGCAACAGCTACTACAATCCGGTGCTGAACCCGGAGCGCGCGGTGCAGCGGCGCAACATCGTGCTCGACCGGATGGCGCAGATGCACATGCTCACGCCGCAGCAGCTCGCGAAACTGCAGCGCCAGCCGCTGCGCGTCGACTTCGAGCCGCAGTCCGGGCAGCCCGGCCTCGCCCCGCACTTCGCGGTGCAGTTGCGCAAATGGCTGATCGCGTGGGCCGATCGCAACAACTACGACCTCTACTCGGACGGCCTCGTCGTGCGCACAACGCTCGACGCGCGGCTGCAGGACATGGCGACGCAGGCGCTGACGCGGCAGACCGAACGGCTGCAGGCGATCGCCGACGGCGCATGGCGCGGCCCGTCCGGCTGCGGGCTGCGCAACGACCTGTTCCGCGGCTTCATCCGCCAGACGCCCGACTATCGGCAGGCGCGCGACACGGGGCTGACCGATGTCGCGGCGCTGAAGCGGCTCGGCGCCAATCGGGATTTCATGCGCGCGCTGTGCGAGCGCAAGACGCAGGTGCAGGCCGGCTTCGTCGCGATCGATCCGCGCAACGGCGCGATCCGCGCGTGGGTCGGCAGCCCCGATTTCGGCAGCGAGCCGTTCGATCACGTGTCGCAGGCGCGGCGCCAGCCCGGCTCGACGTTCAAGCCGTTCGTCTATGGCGCCGCGTTCGCGGACGGCATGCGGCCGGGCGATACGTTCGTCGACCGCCCCGTGGCGATCCCGATCGACGGGCGCGCGATCTGGCGCCCGACCGATGCCGAGCCGCCGACCGATGAGCCGATGACGCTGCGCGATGCGCTCGCGCTGTCGCGCAACCGCATCACCGCACAGGTGATGCAGCACGAAGGCGCCGCGAAGGTCGCGCAGCTCGCCCGCGCGATGGGCGTGCGCGAGAGCCCGCTCGATGCGGTGCCGTCGCTGGCGCTCGGCACGAGCCCCGTCACGCTGAAGGAGATGGTGTCCGCGTACGGCACGATCGCGAACCGCGGCGTATACGTCGCGCCGCAGATGATCACGCGCATCGAGGATCGCGACGGCAAGGTGCTCGCCGTCTTCGGCAGCGCGCCGCCCGAACGTGCGTTGCCTGAGCCCGCCGCGCAGACGCTGGTCGACGTGATGCGCGACGTCGTCGATCGCGGCACCGGCGCCGACATTCGTTCGCGCTACGGAATTCGGGTCGACGTCGCCGGCAAGACGGGCACGACGCAGGACAACGCGGACGGCTGGTTCATCCTGATGCATCCGCAGCTCGTGGCCGGTGCGTGGGTCGGCTTCGACGACGGCAGCGTGACGCTGCGCAGCGACTACTGGGGCGCGGGCGCGCACAGCGCGCTGCCGATCGTCGGCACGTTCTACGATGCGGCGCTGCGCGCGCGGGCGATCGATCCGCACGCGCAGTTCTCACCCGACTTCCGGCCGCGCAGCGCGCCGGCGCCGCGGCGGCGCACGCCGCAGCATTCGGGTCTGTTCGACTGGCTGAGGTTCTTCCGCTGACTGGAGTGCCGGCGAGTACGACGGCCGTCCGTTCGACTGGCGCGTCGTCGTCGCGCAATGCCGCAACCGGGGGACAGTGCTCCAGTTTTGCGCGACCGCGACACGGCGGACATGCCAGGGCATCACACGGTTGAAGCACCGGCCGGCTTACAACGCCACCGTGCTCAGCCCGCCGCGAGCGTGGCTGCCAGCACGTCGAATTCCGGCGCCCACGCCGCACGCCACGCAGCCTTCGTCGTGTCGTCCACCCACGCGCCGTCGATCCCGTTCAGCATGAACTGCTTCAGCTCGGCCACGGTGAAGCCGAAATGGCTGAACATCAGCTCCCACGCCTCCGACGGATTGACCTTGTGCAGCGTCGGATCGTCGGTGTTCGGATGGATCTTCAGCCCTAGGCCCGGCATCTTGCGCATCGGGTGCCGTTCCGCCCATTGCTCCGGCGGCAGCGTGCGCAGGTAGTACGAATTCGTCGGCACGACGGTGAACACGATCCCGCGCTCCGCATAGCGGGCGCACAGCTCCGGGTTGTCGACGATCGTATAACCATGATCGACGCGATCGACCTGCAACAGATCGACGGCCGTCTCGACGTTGCGCCACGGCATCCCGAACTCGCCCGCGTGCGCGGTCGTGCGAAAGCCCGCCGCGCGTGCATTGCGGTAAGCCTTCCAGAACAGCTCCGGCGGCCGGTCGTTCTCGCGATAGTCGATCCCGAGCCCCGCGACTTCGTCCGCGCGGTTCGCCTTCATCCATTCGACGATCGCCACCGCTTCGTCGGGATCCTGCTCGCGGTCGATGCTCGGGATCAGGCGCGCGCCGATCCCGAAGTCGCGTGCGGCGTCGCGAATACCCGTCACGATCGCGGCCTGCGCATCCGCATACGCTATACCCGACACATGCACCGTACCCGTCGGATTCCAGAAGAATTCCGCATGCCGCACGTTGTACGCGGCGGCATCCTCCAGATACTCGTAGGCGATCCGCCGCAGGTCGTCGGGCTGCGTGAGCAGATACCGGTCGAGCGCGCGCAGCACATGCAGCACGCCGACCGGCTTCTCGCCGCGCGCATAGAACGCGTCGATTTCCGCGCGCTCGATCGGCGCACCGCTGCGCTCCGCGAGTGCGACGAACGTGTCGTGCCGCACCGCGCCGAGCAGGTGGCAATGCAGCTCGATCTTCGGCAGCGCGTGGAAGAAGGCCCGATGGGCCGGCGTGATCTCGATGCCCGTGCGCGCGGCCGGGACGTTGCCTGGTGTTCCCTTCATTGCAGTCTCTTTCTTGGTAGTACCGATGCGTCGCGAATGCCGTCTCTCAGTGCGGCTTCACGACGGTCCAGAAGTAATAGCCGAGCGGAAGCGCGAGCACGACGAGCCCCCACGACACGTCGCGCCAGCGGCCCGCCAGCAGCTTGACGAGCACGTAGCACAGCAGGCCGCCCGCGATGCCGGTGCCGAAACTGTTCGACATCAGCGTGAGCAGCACCATCGACATCACGGGCAACGTATCGGTGAAGTCGTCGAAGTGCGTGTGGCGGATCGTCGCGAACATCGACAGCCCGATCAGGATCAGCGCCGGCGCGGTCGCCTCTTTCGGGATCGCGAGCGCGACCGGCACGAACAGCAGCATCGCGGCGAACAGCACGGCCGCGGCCAGCGACGACAGCCCGCTGCGCCCGCCGGCCTCAACACCCGCCGCCGATTCGATCAGCGCGGTCAGCGCGGGAATGCCGAACACGGGCCCAAGCGTCGCCGCGAGCGAATCGACGAGGAACGGCCGGTTGATGTTCGGCAGGTTGCCCTGTTCGTCGAGCAGGTTCGCCTTCGCACCGACCGCGAGCGCGGTGCCGAGCGTCGAGAAGAATTCCGCCGCGAAGAACGCGAACAGGTACGGCGCGGCCGCGAGGCTCAACGCGCTGCCGATGTCGAGCTTGAACGCGATCGGCGCGATGCTGTGCGGCAGCGACACGAACGACGCGGGCAGGTGCGTGACGCCGAGCGGCACGCCGGCCGCGGCCGCGACGAGGATCGCGATCAGGATCGCGCCGGGCACCTTGCGCGCCTGCAGCACGATCGCGACCGCGAGGCCGATCAGTGCGACGAGCGCGCCCGGCCGCGAGAAGTCGCCGAGCGCGAACGCGTTGGTCTTCGCGTTCGCGACGACCATCCCCGCGTTGCGCAGCCCGAGCATCGTGACGAACAGGCCGATCGACGCGCCGAGCCCGAGCTTGATCTGCACGGGAATCAGCCGCACCACGACGCCGCGCGCGCCGAGTATCGTCAGCAGGAAGAACAGCACGCCCGATACGCAGGCGATGCCGAGGCCCGTCTGCCATCCGACGTGTTCCGTCGTCGCGAGCGTCACGCCGATGATCACCGAGCCGCCGATGCCGGGGCCGACGAGGAACGGCAGGTTCGCGTAGAGCCCCATCAGCGTGGTAAACAGCACGAACACGATGATCGTCGCGGTCGTCGCCGCGCCGCGCTCCATCCCGCCCGTCGCGAGCAGCGACGGGATCACGACGAGCAGGTACGCGGCCGCGAGAAACGACGTGACGCCCGCGATCGTCTCCGTGCGCACGCTCGTGCCGCGCGCGGCGAGCGCGAAGCGGCGTTCGAGCCAGCTGGCCGGCGCTCGCGCCGGCATCGTGTCAGTCGCTGACATGGTGGTTCTCCTGTGATTCCGAATATTGTCCTGTGCCGATTCACGCAGCGCGGTCTTATACTGCCGCGTACCGCATCCCGACCGTTATTGCCCGATGTCGTCCGACCGCTCGTCGCTGCTGCCCGCGCTCACGCTGCGGCAGGTCCAGCACTTCGTGGTACTCGCCCACGCACGCAGCTTCACGCAGGCCGCGCAGGCGCTCTCGCTCACGCAGCCCGCGCTCACCGCGTCGATCCGCCAGATCGAATTCCTGCTCGGCGGGCGTCTGTTCGCGCGCTCCGCGCACCGGCTCACGCTCACCTCAGCGGGCGAAGCCGTGCTGCCGCTCGCCGAACGCCTGCTCAACCAGGCGCGCGGCACCTTCGACGACATGACGCGGCTCATCGGCGAACGCATCCAGACCGTGCGCATCGCGTTCATCCCGTCGGTCGCGGGCCGCCTGCTGCCCGCGCTCAATGCACTGCGCGACGCGCACCCGACGCTGCGCTTCACCCTCACCGACCTGCCGAACAGCGCGCTCGTCGAAGCCGTGCGCGACAGCGTCGCGGATCTCGGCATCGGCGTGCGCGAACCGGACAGCGACGACGGCACGCTGCGCTACCAGCAGCTCTTCGAGGACGAGATCGTGATCGTCGTGCGGCATGACGATCCGCTCGCCCGCGCGAAGAGCGTCACGTGGGCCAGGCTCGTCGATCGCGAGCTCGCGGTGTTCGTGCGCGGCAGCGTCAGCGAATCGCTGCATCGCACCGGCGGCGCCGAGAAGCTGCGCCTGAACGTCACGTACCGGATGGAATACACCGAGCCGCTCTACGCGCTTGCGCGCAACGGCCTCGCCACCGCCGTGCTGCCGAGCCTCTACACGATGCATCTGCACGATCCCGAACTCGTCGCGCTGCGCGTCGACAAGCCGCGCGTCACGCGTGCGATCTCGCTGATCTCGCTCGCCGGCGACGATCGCGGCCCGCACGTGCGTACGTGCCGCGAGTGGATTGCGAAGCACATCTGATTACCTTCAGGGCAGCTTCGCGATGCGCTCGACGAGCGCTGCGTAGAAGCGGTCCGCGTCGACCTCGTTGATCCACGTCGCGTTCGCCGTACGGCCGCTGCGTCCGCTCCAGTCGACGACGGTCTCGCCGAGCGTCCACTGCCCGGTCGTCTCGACCATCACGTTCACCTTGCGCCCGCCGAACAGCGTCGGATCGACGAGATAGCCGACCGCGGTCGGGTCGTACATCGGCGCGTCTTCGACACCGCGCCGCTTCTTGTTGTACGCGAGCTCGGCATCCATGATGTCCGCGACGATCGCGCCGCAGCGGTTGCCGAGTGCGCGGAACGGCGCGACGCGCGCCGGCGTGATCGGCGCTTTCACGGCGACATCGCGCGGCAGCACGACGATCGGCACGCCGCTGCCGAATACGACTTCGGCCGCCTGCGGGTCGACGTAGATGTTGAATTCGGCGGCCGGCGTGATGTTGCCGCGCTCGAAGAACGCGCCGCCCATCAGCACGATTTCGCGCAGCGCGCCGCGAATCTGAGGCGCTTCGACCAACGCGGTCGCGAGGTTCGTCAGCGGGCCCAGCGCGCACAGCGTCACGCTACCCTGCGCTGCACGGCTCAGCGCATCGACGAGATACGACACCGCGTGACCGGCGGCAAGCGGCGCCCGCGGCTCATGAAGTTCGACGCCTTCGAGCCCCGTCTTGCCGTGCACGTTCGCGGCCGTCACGAGATCGCGCACGAGCGGACGCGGGCAGCCTGCGTAGACGGGCAGCGTCTTCGTGCGGCCGGCCCAGTCGCGGATGATCCGCGCATTGCGTTCGGTCAGGTCGAGCGGCACGTTGCCCGCGACGGCGGTCAACGCGCGCACGTCGAGCCGGTCCTGCGCGCCCAGCGCGAACAGGATCGCGATGGCGTCGTCCTGCCCCGGGTCGGTATCGATGATCACCGTGCGGCGCGCGGCCTCGCCGCCGGCCGCGAATGCGCCCGTTTCGGGCAGCAGCGCGGTGCCGGCCAGCGCGGCGGACAGTTTCAGGAAGGTGCGGCGGGATGCGATCGGATGGGTCATGGTCGGGCGCTCAGAAAACGTGCCGGACGCCGACCGTCGCCATCATCTGGCGCGTGCCGGTCGACCGGGCGTACGCGAAGATCTGCGCATGGTCGGCGTCGCCGGCCGCCTGCTGCGCGATCACCGTCAGCGCGACATCGGTGCGTTTCGACAGGAAGTAATCGGCCTGCAGGTTCACCTGGTGCCATTTCGGCCGCTTGTCGATCACGTCGTACTTGCCGTTCGTGAACGCATACGCGGCGCCGAGGAAGAGCTGCGGCGTCATCGTGTAGACGACGTTCACGCCGAGGTTCTGCAGGTGCAGGTGCGTGTTGTCGAGGTAATCGTAGCGCACGTCGGTAAACATCGCCGCGAACTGCGCGCGGCCGATCGTGTAGAAGCCGCCCGTGCCCGCGATCCGCTGCCGGCTCGCGTAGGCCGCGGGCGACATCGCGCTCTTGCTGAAGATCAGCAGCGGCGACGCATAGTCGTTCGCGATTGCGCCGTCCTGGTTCGTCGCGCTGTACGGATGGTTGTACTGCGCGTAGACCGCGCTCCAGCGCAGCGGGCCCTCCTCGTAGCCGAGCCCGAAGCTGTATGCGCTGTTGTTCGCGAAGCCGGTCACGTTGCTGAAGCCGTACAGTGCGGTGAATTTCAGGCCGTAGTAGACGGGGCTCACGTACTTCACCGAGTTCTGCACGCGGATGTCGTTGTAGCCGTTGTCGTTGTCGCCGATGTTCACGCCGTTGCTCGCGATGATCACCGGCCCGATGTAGTCGTGGATCGCGTCGTACTGGCGGCCGAACGTCAGCGAGCCGTAGGTGCGGTCGGCCAGGCCGACGTAGGCCATCCGACCGAACTCGCGGCCGTTCTGCGCGGCCGTGCCCGTCATCACGTTGAAGCCGTTCTCCAGCTGGAAGATCGCGGACAGCCCCTGCCCGAGATCCTCCTTGCCCTTCAGCCCCCAGCGCGGGTTCTGGTTCGTGCCGGACAACGCCTGCCAGGCGTTCTTGCCGCCCTGGTTGGTCGCGAACCCGACACCGGCCGAGATGAGACCGTACAGCGTGATGCTGCTTTGCGCACAGGCATGCGTCGCGAAGGCGCCGAGCATCGCGAGCGGGGCGAGCTTGTAGAGAGTTTTCATCGGGTCGTGTGATCGGTGGTGGTCCAGGCGCGGCAGGGTTCCGCGAAACTGGCCTCGACTATACGAACCCGGATCGGATAATAAAAGTTTGCTTTTATTATGGTTCAATAAAACGGATTTATTCTCATCATGATCGCTCCCGTGCCCGCCGCACCGGCCTTCAGTCCGCCGTGTCGCCGCCCTTCGGCAGCTGCGACCACGCCTTGCGCCCCGGCAACGGCGACCACGCCGGCCGCGTCTTGCGTGCGCTGTCGATCACGACCAGGTAGCGGCCCGCGATCGGCGTGATGTCGCGATCGCGGCGCAGCACCCACAGCGACTTGCCGGCCTCGACGCGCGCCTGGTAGTCGTCGTCGAGCAGGCCGTGCCGGTCGAAGAACGTGTTCAGCGAGGCGGGAATGCGCACGCACCCTTTCGAGTGCCGGATGCCCAGCAGCGCTTCGAGGCGATCGGGGTCGGTCGCATGCATCTGGAACCGCATCGGCGACACGCCGCCCTTGCCCCACCCGCGCTCGCCGTCCACCCAGCCGAAGTCGTAGATGCGCATGTCGCGGTGCCCATAGCCGCGAATGCCGTTCTCGTTCGTCGTGCCTTCCGCGCGGAAATCCATGTTGTCCGGCGAGTGATGGAACACGCCGAGCGGCGTCAGGAAATGGTCGTACGTGCCCGGCAGCCCGGTGCCGACCGGCGATGCGCCGATCATCATCCACGCGTTGGCCGGCGTCGCGCGGAAGTAGATGAACAGCGCCTGGACGTTCGGTGCGCGGTCGACCATCGCGATGTATTCGCCGGCCAGGTTGCCGAGGTCAGCTTCGTCGAGCGCTTTCTGGAGACGCTCGCCGTACGCGCGTTGCTCGCTTGCCGGTACGTTCAGGCGCCGCGTGACTTCCTGTGTGAAGCGCTTGCGCATGTCGATCGCGCGCGCCGTCGCATCTTTTGCCTCTTCGGCCGACAGGGGCGGATGCTGGCGCGGCGGTGTCGGTGCAGGTGGCTCGGCCTCGCTGGCAGGCGTAGCGGAAGCGGCGGATGCAGGTGCGGCGGTGGATGCGGTGGATGCGCCCGAAGCACCCGACGCCGGGCTGGCAGGCTCTGCGGGATGCGCGTGTGATGCGGCAGGCGCGGGCTTCGCCGCCGACGCTCCCGACGATGCATGCGCCGCCGAAGCGGGATGCACTCGAGAAGCTGCCGATGCGGGTGTCTCGATTGATGAGGATGGCGTAGCGATGGGTGCCGATGCGTCGGAGGCCGCAAAGGCAGGCCGCTCGACAAGCACGGAGATCGGCAGTGCCGCAGCGATCCCAATACACGCAGCGGCGACACGGGCAAGGCAACGCGGCTTCGCAAATCGCCGCGTGAAGCTGAAAGGCATCATACGTTCGAAGCCATCGGCCGATCCGGCCGCCGCATGCTGCTGTTGCGGGCGGCGCATCTTCCGCGCGAGCCATCGACACGTCCGGCGCATCATGTGCGCCCGGCGCCGACGCCTCTTCGCGTCGGAGCCGTTCGCTGTTGCAACGCGGTCGGTCCGATGGCGGCTAATGAGTCGTCAGGCCCTTCATTCTACGCGTCCATGCAAGAATCGGCAGGGGCGAGCGTCGCGGTTTTGCGCTTCGTCACGCTTTGTTTCAACTTTGTTTCAACTCGTTGCCGCTTGCTTTTTCGTTACGTGGCAGTCTGATTCGCTGTGCGTTAGCGATCGATACAGGAAGCGGAGTGCTTCGTGAAGGCACGACTGGATCTACAAATCGATTCGGATGCCAAATCACTCGCCACACGCAGTACGCACCCTACGCGCGATGCAATCTACATCGCATCGCACGCACGCCGCACGAACCGTGCGACATGCGTGCGCAACCACCATTTACTTCGAAATAGTTTCGAGCGCGATGCCTTTCGTGCGCGGCCCCATGAAGCCAATCGCGGCCATTACGATCACCATCGCGCCCGCGATGAACGCGAATACGCCGAACGTGCCGAAGCCCTTCAACACGGCAGCGATCACGAATGACGAGAAGATCGCCGAGAAGCGGCTCCACGAATAGACGAAGCCGACGGCCCGTGCACGGATCGACGTCGGGAACAACTCGGCCTGATACGCGTGGAAGCTGTACGACATGATGTTGCTCGCGAGCGTGAGGCCGATGCCGAGCACGATCAGGAAGGCGCCGACCGTCGTCTGGCTGAACAGCAGCCCGCAGACGACGATCGCCGCCGCCATCGCGACGATCACCGACTTGCGCTCGAAGCGGTCGGCGATCACGAGGCCGATCAGCGGGCCGATCGGCGCGGCGAGCGCGATCACGCTCGAATACATCAGGCTCGACGTGATCGTGATGCCCTGCTTGATCAGCAGCGTCGGCACCCAGTTCGCGAAGCCGTAGAAGCCGACCGTCTGGAACACGTTGAAGATCGTCATCATGATCGTGCGGCTGCGATACGGCTGCACCCACATGTCGCGGAAGCTGCCGCGCGGCGGTACGGGCTCGGCGGGCGCGGGCGGCGGCAGCGGCCGCCCGTATTCGGCTTCGACCTTCGCCTCGAGCGTGCGCATAATGCGATCGGCCTCTTCGACCCGCCCCTGCTGCGCGAGCCAGCGCGGGCTTTCCGGCAGTTCGCGGCGAATCCACCACACGAAGAGCGCGCCGTGTGCACCGATCAGCACGACCCAGCGCCAGCCGTCGAGGCCGAACGGGGCATGCGGCACGAGCAGGTACGCGAGGAACGCGACCACCGGCACCGCGACGAACCCGACCGCCTGCTCGCACGCGAATGCGCGGCCGCGGATCTGCTTCGGGACGAGCTCGGAGATGTACGTGCCGATCGTCACCATCTCGACGCCGAGTCCGAGACCGACGACGAAGCGCCAGAAGTTCAGCCCGGCCGCGGTGTCCTGGAATGCCATCACGACGTTGGCGGCCGTGTACCACAGCAGCGACCACGTGAAGATCGCGCGGCGGCCGAAGCGGTCGGCGAGGAAGCCGCACGCGATCGTGCCGATGAAGAGCCCGGAGAACAGCGCGGCGATGAAGCTCGCGACGCCCGTGGTGCCGAACAGGCCGTGCGTCGTCGCCGACAGGATCCCGCTTTTCACGAGGCCGGGGGCGACGTAGCCGCTATAGAGCAGGTCGTAGAGCTCGAAGAAAAAGCCGAGGCTCAGCAGGATGACGAGTTTCCAGACGGTACGGGTGGGCGGCAGGCGGTCGAGGCGGGCCGAGATGGAGCCGGGGTCGATCGTCCCGACGCGGGTGGCGGCCGCTGCGGCGAGCGGGTCGGGCTGGGTGGATGCCATGGTGGCAAGTCTCCGGATTCTTGATTGTCCTGGCGCTACCAGAGGGGCGTTGGCGAGCGGCTTCGCGCATTTTAGCGAGGCGAGCGGCGGAACACATCAGTCATCTGACGCGCGGTCGCGCGCCGCAACGCATAGGAGCAGCCTTGATCAAGCCAGTTCCACCGTCACTGGCGATCGGAGCACAACGTCATACGGGCTTCACCGCCGGCCAATCGACGCTCTCTGCATCCAGAAATTCGACTCCCTTGATGCCACGCCTGATGGCTTCGTGGCGAAATTCCTCGGAGCAGATCAGCGCGTTGCTGCTCCCTTCCATGCCGATCAGCTTGAAGATAGGGCATGCGAAATCGTCGGATACAACCAGTTTCCTTATTCTTGCAATTCCGCCAAATTTCCCGTCTACAAACTTCGATTCGCCGCCGTCCACCTCTTCAGGTCGAAAGCTCGGGAAGATTGCAACGCAATAGCCGTCTCCCGATGCGGGCGTTCCTTCCAAAGACAAAATCCTGACCGGTGCGACGTCCACCATCGGCACGTTCAGTTCAGAAACGACCGCACCAAATCTTTCGCTCATCAGGTAATGAAAACCCAAGTCTGCGCGGACATCGAAATCGTACCGATCGTCTTGGGTGATGAAGACGACGCCATCCGGAAATTTTTCGTGCGCCTTCCCGCGCGACGGGTTTGCATACCAGGGGAAGTATCCGACGCCTACACTCGTGGTGTCCTGATAGTACTTGTCGTACAGCGCGCCATTCAGCATGCCGATCGGGCATCCCGGGTCCGCTCTTTGAGACAGAACGTAATACTTCACGGTTGATCATTCCTTGCTTCCGTTTAGCCCGCCAGATTCTCAGCAATAGGCATCACGTAACTTGCGCGAAAAACAATCCTTCGGATCTTTTTCCATCGATAAACAAGTAACCCAGCGCATCACTTAATCCAAATATATCCGTCCAGTTCGCCGGAAAATCACCCGAGTATAATTGCAAGGAAAACTCAAGCCCCTTGTCGAGCGCCAAGTTTTCGTTTTGGAGGAATCCAGGCGGCACACCAATTCCGCTACCTTGATACGGCTGCGCCACATCATCCCCGACAATTAACCTTCTTGCCGGTATGACATCCCTTCCAAAAACCTCCCCTCCTTTCTCATGAAAGACAACTTGAGTCGCCCCGCCCCTCTTAATAATTTCCATTTCCTCGGGATCACCATGATACGTTATGCGATCCAAGAAATAGTCATCCCTCGAGTAAAACGAAAACACTGAAACATACTCCGCACCGCCCTCAACCCCAAGGAACTTGGCGGGCAGAGAGGCCACTAATTGAAGCTCTTCCCCCGATGACGTCGTCGGCCAATTTATAAGCCCACCTATAAGCGCTCCCCCTCCGATTCTCGGCTCAAGTGCGTCATGGCACTCCGCATCTGCTAGTAGCCTTTTCATATCAAACCTCACATATACATGGACATTTTTTTGCCAGGAATGCTTCTGCCCGCTTCCTGAGCCGCCTCGCTTGGCTTGCCGAAATCCCAGCCTTTCTCAAACCACCCTGAGTAATATCTAGCTCTCGCTTAATATCGTCATGAAATTCGTTTCTACCTAGCCCGTAAGCCTGTCTAATTTTTCCTTCGTGATAGTGCGCACCGCCTATCTTGCGAGTATCAGTAGCAGGACCTCGGGTATGTCTATCGAGATCAAGCGCAATTGAAGGATTATCCGCATCTCTGCAATTTTTACTAGCCAGTCCTTTTTGCACTAGATATTCATGGCGAAGAAGTTCGTGAGCCTGCAGGCCATCGCCAACATTATCTCCCCCATTAAGATCGCCGTAGGTGCCGAGTTGCCCTACCTTCGCAAGACCCATCGGATCGATCCAACCAACAGGATCTGGGGCATACTGATAGACGTTGATGCCACCGGCGAGGCCGATCGGATCCTTGCTGACGAATCGCCCGCTACTCGGATCATAGTACCGATTCCGGTTATACCTCAGCCCCGTCTCCGCATCCTCCTGCTGCCCTTGAAACCGAATCGGGTTCCGCGGCGCGATGCCCGCCCGCTGCGACACCCTCGCGATAACCTCCCGCGCTTCGCCCCAGGCCCGATACGCCGCCTCCCACACTACCTCGCCGGCCTCGTCCGTCATCAGCAACGGCGTACCGATCTGGTCACAGTGGTAGTAAAACAAATGCGCGTCCGACTGCCGTTCCGGCACACGTTGCAGCGGATCATTCTCCGGCACATACGGCTCACCTTCCTGCCACACCGGCGTCTGAATCCCCGCAACCGGCTGCGCCGTCACATATTGGGCAAGCGGCACAAACGATTCCGGCTCGTACACATACTGCGTCGCGCCGCCCTCGCTGCTTTCATAAGCAAGCTGATCACCGTCCCAGCCGAACACCGTCCGCACGCCGTCCACGTCCTTGCCAATCCGACGTCCAAACGGATCATAGAAATACCGCGCTTCATGCTGCCGCTCAGATTCCTCGACACGCGCGACTCTCAACCGGTTGAATCCGTCCCACTCGTACTCCTGCGTCCCCGACGGCGAACGCTTCCCGATCAAATTCCCGCGCGCATCGTATTCGAAGTGCGTGCCAGCGTATTCCTTCAACAGATTGCCGAGCACCTTCGGCACTTCGGGCGGCAACGTGCTGTCCAGGCTGTCGGGCACCACTGGGCTCGCTTTCGCCGGCCCCGGCGTGCGCGCGTGCTTGGGACTGCCTGGATCAACGATGTTGCTCGCAGGGTCGAACGCAAAATGCTCCGCGCCGAGCGGCCCGATCGCCGCAATGAGGCGGCCGATCGGGTCATAGCGGTAACTGATCAGCCCCTTGCGGCTGTCCTCGATATGTTCGAGCTGTCCAACGGCATCGTACCGATACCGGCGCTCGGCCAGCGCAGCCGGCGCGTTCGATCGCCGAACCGCCTGCCGGGCAATCCGGCCGGCCGGATCGTATTGCGTCTGCTGCGCCAGTTTGCTCGACAGCGTCCGCCCCGTTTCGCGGTGCAGATCGTCACGCTCGAACTGGATTCGCTCCTCGCCATCGAGCACGAGCCCGTGTACGTGACCAGAGCCATAGGTCAGCCAGTCCAGCACATGCCCATCGGGTCGAACCGTCTTGATCCGCGTGCCGATTTCATCGTATTCGTGATGCCAAACGTAGCTGCGCGATTCGCCGAACAACCGGTAAGCGTGATGCTCGCGAACCGGATTACCGACCGGATCGAAGAACACCTGCATCCGGCTATGACTGTTGCGCGCCTCGAGGAGCCGTCCGCTCGCGTCGTACGCGAACCGCTCCTCGCTGGCACCCGAGATCCGGCGCGTAATCCGGCCGGCCTGATCGAACTCGAGTTCCGTCACCTGCCCGGCCTCATCGATCTTCACCGGCTGCAGCGTGCCTTCGGCGTATCCGTACGTCGTCCGCTTGCCGTCGAAACCGATCTCTTCCAGCAAGCGCCCCGCAGGATCGTAGTGGAACTGATAGGTCGCGCGATTCGCATCGGTCAATGCAGTCAAGCGACCGAGACGATCATAGCGATATGAAAGCGTATAGCCGAGCGCATCGACGCGGCTTGCCACACGCCCCGCCACGTCGTACGAAAAACGCGTGACGCGCTCCATCGGATCGGTTTGGGACAGCAACCGGCCTTCCGCATCATGCGTGAATCGAACAGTACCTGCCGCCGACGATATCTCGCTCAACCCGCCATTCTTGCCATACTGGTAGACCGTGGCATTGCCCGCGGCGTCGATCGACTGCGCGAGTCTCCCGTCGCCGTCGTACTTCCACTTCGTCACCTTGCCCGAGCAGTCGGTGTACTGCAGCAATTGCCCGGCGTCGTCATAGACGAGCGAAGTCGCACCGCCCTTGGCATCGATCGTCTTGATCGGCATCCCTGCCCCGTTGTACGCGTACTTCGTCTCACGCCCGAGCGGATCCTTCTGCCCCACGAGATTGCCCGCGTCGTCATACGAACGCTCCCACACGTACCCTTCGGGGTCCTTGAGCCGAACGAGCTGATCCTTGTCGTCGTATTCCATCGCGACACCCGACCCGTCGACGCGATAATGCTTCGTCATGTTCCCGCGCGCGTCGTAGTCCATCTCCTCAATGCCGCCGTCGCGATGAACGTGCATCACCAGATTGTTGTCCTGATCGCGCCGCATCCACTCCTCGGTGCCATCCGGATACGCGATCCGGTACATGTACCCGCGGATGTTGTAGTAGTACCGCGTGACGTTGCCCAGCGCGTCGGTCACATAGGTCAACCGGATGTTCGGATGCCACATCAGGCGAATGTCGTGACTGCCGTCATCGGCATATTCACGCACGCACTGTGCGTTCGTATTGTCGTCGCGCTCGGCCCCCTCCCACTCGAGGTTCATGCCGCGGCCCGTGCGATCCGTGTAGCGGGTAATCAGGTGGCGATGGTACGCATACTGGCGTGCGTTGCCGTAGCGATCAGTTGCCCGAACCAGGTCACCGTTCTCGTCGTATTGGTACTGCGCGAGTGTCCTGCGGGTGTTCGCATCGACGATCTGCTCGATCGTTGCGATACGCCCGCGGCTGTCGTGACGAAACGCGAGCGTATGGCCTGCCGAGCTGACGAGCCGCGCCAGGCGATTCGCGTCGTCGTAATCGAGCGCGATCGAATTTCCTGCGCGGTCCTTCTGCAAGGCGAGGCGGAACGAATCGCCGCGCTTCTCGTAGACATGAAGCAAATCGTGCCCGTACGCGACAGTCACCCACGTGTCGTCGAGCCGGCTCAGCGTGACGCCTTCCACGCGATCGTCATGAACGGCACCTGCCGCGAGCGCCGGATATTCGATGTTGCGGCCCGTTGAATCGCTATAGATCCACTTGCCGCCCCGAACGTCGATCCGCGTCATGTACGGCGACAGCCAGCGCGCGCCCAGTTCGCCGTCATCGTATCCGGCCAGCCGGGACCGATAGACCCGCGTCCACACGACGGGCATCGCACCCGGCAATTCAAAATCGGCATGGGAAAACGTCTCGTCGCCGAACGAATAGCTGATCGAACCGACCGATACGCCCTTACCGCACTCTTCGCAATGGTTGACGCCAGAGCCCTTTGCCTTGGCCTCCTTCTTCGCCGCTGCAAGCGGTACCTGCGGCCGCCGGGCCTCCGCTTCCGTCGTGCCCTGCGACTTGATCGATGCCGTCCGCATCGCTTCACGCTTGTGCCGCAGTGCATTGATCAGCTTCAGCAACAGCCACATCAGCTTGCCTTCGTCGCTGCCCTTCAGTTCCTTGATCTTGCCGACCACCACCGGTGCCAACGTGCGCAACGACGCCGCAATCGAGCGAATCGGCGCGACGTACTCCTCGGGAACGAGCCCGGCCGCCGTGCTGCCGGCGGAGTTGGCATTGCGCTTGCCGAGTGCCACCCCGGACTCGGTCAGATAACCCCACGCCCCCTTCACCAGGTCCGTGCTGATCCATCCGCTCTTCTTCATCAACTGCCGGTATTCGGTGGCTTCCCGTTCGTTCTTCGTCGGATCGAACAGCTTGCCCGCCACCACCGCGTCGATGCCGTCGGCCAGACCCGTGAAGATCTCCTGCGCTTTCGCCGCGCAGTGGTCGATCAGGTCGTTGACCACGGCCTGCAGCTTCGTCAGGAAATCCTCGACCTCGGTCGAAAACGACGCCTGCACATGCGTGACGACGATCGACACGACCGCGGCCCCGATGTCGCGCTTGTGAATCAGAAGCTGGTTACGGATCAGCGCCAGCAGCGGCCGTGCCGTGAGGCGCATCGGCGCCAGTACCGGCGGAAACGGAATCACGCCGATCAGGTTGATCGCCAGCCCGAGATAGTCGAGCAGCTCACCGCCGCGCTTGCGGATGATCGAGACGATGTCGGTCAGCGCGTCGGCCAGCGCCATGAGGTTGTTGAGGACCGGAATCATGCTGGCCACCGTCGCCAGCCGGTCGACGTTCACGTAGCCGTTCGTCACGCTGATCAGCCACGCGTTGAAGCCTTCGCCGGACGCCACGACGTCGTCCGGATGCACATCGGTCAGCCACGGGGTGGCTTGCTCATATTCCGCGCCCGGCGGGAGTTTTTGATCTGCCATGCTCTCAGGATTCTTCTCGTTGTTCGTTTTTCGGCCCGCGGCAGCCGTCCCCGGTTCATCTTTTGGACGTCGTGCCAGCGACCCGCGGCATTGTACCGACGAATGGACGACCGGAAAATGAAAGGTAGCGGCTCTGGAATCCGGGCCCGAAACGGGTCATCGCACCCTATTTGTTGGCACGGCTTGCCCCGAATGTTATGTAAATTCGGTAACCAACTATCTGGTCGATCAGCGTCACCGAGCACCATGAGCCGCGACTTTTCTTCCGTGGCACGATCGACGCAAGCCCGGTAAACCGGGCACGAGCCGCCAGATCGCAGCCTGTCGCTCATGCGCGGCACCCAAATTCCGCCCCCGCAGATTAGGACATTGCTCGTCCCCACACCCCGGTAACATGCTACCGGGCCAACCACCGGCTTCCGGGCGCCTTTCGGCGACCTGAATTGTCGGCAAATCGTAAGCATTCCATGTCCATACAACGACTATCCACCTACGCTCGCCGGATCGCCCTGATCGCGTTGCTGCAGTTCGCGGCAATCGCGACTGCGTCGGCGTTTCCGGCGGCCGCCTCGGCCCCGAACGCGAGCGGCGTCGGCGCGCCCGTCCCGGCCATCTCGCTGAACGACGCCGTCGCGCAGCTCAAGCAGATGCAGGCCGAACTCGACCGCATCAAGCAGCAGACCTCGAACGCGTCCAACAGCAAGGAGCTGGACGGGCTCAGCGACTCGACGCAGGAGCTGAGCACCGATGTCGAGAAACTGCAGAGCGATCTCGTTCCGCAGCGCGCGCAGATCCAGGGGCAGCTCGACGTGCTCGGCCCCCCGCCTGCGGAGGGTGCCGCCCCGGAAACGCCGGCCGTCGCGAAGCAGCGGGCCACGCTGAACGCGCGCAAGACACAGATCGATGCAGCGCTGAAGCAGGCCGCCGACCAGAAGGCCAGCCTCACGAACCTGAACGAGCAGTTCGCGAAGCTGCATCGCGGCCTGCTGAAGAACCAGCTCGCGTTCCGTTCGGGCGGCATTTTCAGTGCGCAGTTCTGGCTGCCGCTGTTCCATCTTTCGCCGGACGACGCCCAGCGGCTCGGGGATTTCGACGAGGAAATGCTCGACATGCTGCGCTCGTCGTGGGTGCCCGGGCAAAAGGCGATCACGGTGCTGCTGCTGGTTGCCGCATTCGCGGCATGGATCGGCGGCCGCCGGCTCATCGAGCGCGGGCTCGCGTGGTTCTGCGTGAACCGCCTGCCGGCCACCCGTTTGCGCCGCAGCGCGCTGGCATTGTCGACCGCGCTGGCGACGCTGCTGGCAACCGCCATCGCCGTCCAGATCTTTTACCTCGCCGTCGCGCGCCATTACGACCTCACGCCGGCGCTGAACGATCTGTGGGACCAGTTCGCGAAACTCGCCGCAACCTGTGCCCTGATCGCCGGGCTCGGCCGTGCGCTGCTGTGCACGAAGCATCCGTCGTGGCGCCTGCCCGCACTCGCCGATCCGGTCGCGCTCGCGATGAAGCCGTTTCCCGGCATCCTGGCCGCACTGCTGCTGGTGTCCGGCACGCTCGAATCGATCAACCGGATCGTCGACACCAGCCTGTCGGTCACACTGTTCGGCCGCGGGATCGTGTCGCTCGTCGTCGCGGTGACGGTCGGTGCGTCGCTGCTGCGCTCGAACCGCGCGCGCAGCGCGCTCGCGGCCGCCGGCGAAGCGCCCGAGCAGCGCTCGACGCTCGCCGGGCTGATCCATGCCGCCGTCACGCTCGCCATCATCGCGACCCTGATCGCACTCCTGATCGGCTACATCACGGTCGCGCGCTTCATCACCTATGAGCTCGTGTGGTTCGAGATCGTGCTGGGCGCCACCTACATCCTGATCCAGCTGACCCGCGACGCGAGCGAAAGCCTGTTCTCGTCGAGCCTGATGACGGGCCAGCAGATCAAGCACCTGTTCGCACTCGAGGATCGTCACCTCGACCAGGCCCGCACGGTGCTGTCCGGCTTCGGCACGAGCCTGCTGATGCTGATCGCGGCCATCGCGCTGCTGACGGGCGGCTTCGGCACGACGCCGGGCGATCTGATGGACAGTGCAGTCGCGATGATCGGCAGCCAGCGGCTGCAGAGCCTGAACATCATGCCCGACCGGATCATGAACGCCGTGATCGGGTTCGCGATCGGCTTCTACCTGCTGCGCTCGCTGCGCCGCTGGCTCGACAGCGAGTTCATGCCCGCGCTCGGCATGGATACCGGGATGCGCGTGTCGCTGATCACGCTGTTCACCAACGTCGGCTACGTGCTGCTCGTGCTGATGACGCTCGGGCTGCTCGGCGTCCGGTGGAACAACCTCGCGTGGATCGTCAGTGCGTTGTCGGTGGGTATCGGTTTCGGCCTGCAGGAGATCGTGAAGAACTTCGTGTCGGGGTTGATCCTGCTGACCGAGCGCCCGGTGAAGGTGGGCGACATGATCAGCATCGCGGGCGTCGAAGGCGACATTCGCCGCATCAACGTGCGCGCGACCGAGATCCAGCTCAGCGACCGCTCGACCGTGATCGTGCCGAACTCGCAATTGATCTCGCAGAACCTGCGCAACGTGACGATGGGCAACAGCACGCAAGGCGTCGCGACGCTGGTGCTGACGTTCCCGCTGAACACCGATCCCGAGCAGGTGCGCGACCTGCTGCTCGATGCCTATCGCTCGCATGCGGCGATTCTCGAGAAGCCGGCGCCGTCGGTCACGTTCAGCCAGCTCACGCCGGACGGCATCACGCTGAGCGTGACGGGCTACGTGTCGAGCCCGCGGATCGCCGGTTCGACGAAGAGCGATTTGCTGTTCGAGATCCTGAAGCAGTTGCGCGCGGCAGGAATCACGCTGTCGAGCCCGCAGATGCTGGTCGTGCAGAACATGCCGGCGGCGGGAGACGCATGACGCGGCTCGCACGCCGGTCGTCACGCAGATGAACGAAGGGCCGGCACCGCAACGCGGCAGCCGGCCCTTTCTACTTCTACGCAGCGCCCTCCCGGGCGCCCCGCATCAAACGTCGAACTTCACGCCCTGCGCCAGCGGCAGCTGACGGCTGTAGTTGATCGTGTTCGTTGCGCGGCGCATGTAGGCCTTCCACGCATCCGAACCCGACTCGCGGCCGCCGCCCGTTTCCTTCTCGCCGCCGAACGCGCCGCCGATCTCCGCGCCGCTCGTGCCGATGTTCACGTTGACGATCCCGCAGTCGCTGCCCGCTGCCGACATGAACTGCTCGGCCTCGCGCATGTCGTTCGTGAAGATCGCCGACGACAGGCCTTGCGGCACCGCGTTGTGCAGTTCGATGGCGTCGTCGAAGTTGTCGTAGACCATCACGTACAGGATCGGTGCGAACGTCTCGCGCTCGACCACCGCCGATTGCTTCGGCATCCGCACGATGGCCGGACGCACGTAGTACGCATCCGCGTGGCCGACGTCGACGCGCTCGCCGCCCTTCACTTCACCGCCCTGCTCGCGTGCATCGCCCAGCGCCTTCTGCATCGCGTCGAACGACGCGCGATCGACCAGCGGGCCGACCAGCGTGCCTTCTTCAAGCGGATTGCCGACCTTCACCGACGTGTAGGCCTTCTCGATGCGCGGCAGCAGCTGGTCGACCAGGCTGCGATGCACGATCAGGCGGCGCAGCGTCGTGCAGCGCTGGCCGGCCGTGCCGACCGCAGCGAACGTGACTGCGCGCACCACGAGATCCAGATCGGCGCTCGGCGCGACGATCATCCCGTTGTTGCCGCCGAGTTCGAGGATGCCGCGCGCGAGACGCTGGCTCAGCACCTTCGCGACTTCCTGGCCCATCCGCACGCTGCCCGTCGCGCTGACCACCGGCACCTTCTTCGACGCCGTCAGCACCTCGCCGACATCGCGCATGCCGAGCACCAGCTGGCTCAGTTCCGCCGGCGCAACACCCGGGTGGGTCTTCTCGAATTCGCGGATCGCCTTCTGCAGCAGCACATGGCATGCGATCGCGGTGAGCGGCGTCTTCTCGGACGGCTTCCACACGACCGAATCGCCGCACACGAATGCGAGCGCGGCATTCCAGGCCCACACCGCGACCGGGAAGTTGAACGCCGAAATCACGCCGCACACACCGATCGGGTGCCACGTTTCCATCATCCGGTGGCCCGGGCGCTCGGACGCGATCGTGAGGCCGTAAAGCTGGCGCGACAGACCGACCGCGAAATCGCAGATGTCGATCATTTCCTGCACTTCGCCGAGGCCTTCCGACGTGATCTTGCCGGCTTCGAGCGTGACGAGGCGGCCGAGCTCGGCCTTGTGCTCGCGCAGCACGTTGCCGAACACGCGCACGAGTTCGCCGCGCACCGGCGCCGGCACCGTGCGCCACTTGAGGAATGCGTCGTGCGCGGCGTCGATCTTGCGCTCGGCGTCGGCGGGCGTGTCGACGGCCAGCGTCGCGAGCGTCGCGCCGTCGAGCGGCGAACGCGCGGTCAGCGCATTGCCTTTCCACTGGGCGAGATCGATATCGAGCGCGGCAAGAATGTCGTTGAATTGCATCACTTCCTCTTCAGGGACAGATTGATCGGTGCGGCGGCAACGCCGCCCGCGTGATTCGATTGGAGCGCGTTCGCGCGCCCTGTGCAAGCGGATGCGCCGCGCGGCAGGCCCGGTGCGCCGTGCGGCGCATCGCGCTGCGCCGCCGCCGGAAGCCCGCCGGACGGCGCGCCCCCGCCTCGCAGGGCACGATCCATGAAACACATTGTCGGTGGCCACAAGTCGGGCCGCTATTGATATTAACTCACGACTTCATTCCGAAAACGCAACACCCTGGCGGGATGACACAGTGCGTTTCCTCGCGGATATGGGACTTGTCCAAGGCCCGTGACCAAGCCATTCGCCACGTCGTGACGGAGAACAAGTTGATGACAAACCCGCATCACCCTGTTCGGAAATATCGTTTGCCGCCCGCGCACGGGGCACACACAATCGTTGCGACGTCGAGGTGCCACGCACCCGGCGCGCCGCCGGCCGCCATCACGGCTGTCGGACGACAGACGAAGGCGCACGCATCGCGGCCCGGTTCATCCGGTCCGTTTCAGCACCGCATCACCGCTGCCCGGCCCGCGGCCGGCAACGCGTCGCGCTTCGTCACCGAAAAACAATCCCGGAGACAGCGCCCAGCGCCCGCC